>NZ_JCBAJO010000449.1:0-1325 GCF_059772245.1 Cupriavidus sp. R6-3 | reverse complement strand
TGAATCGCCCCGGGTTTTGCGGAGGCTCTCACTCTTGAGAGAATGCGAGCCATGAGCAAGAACAACGCAAACAAGTTTTCCCCGGAAGTGCGCGAGCGCGCCGTGCGCCTGGTGCAGGAGTCGCGCGGCGAGTACCCGTCGCTGTGGGTGGCGGTCGAGTCCATCGCGCCCAAGATCGGCTGCTCGGCGCAGACGCTGCTGACCTGGGTCAAGCGCCACGAAGTCGACAGCGGACAGCGCGAAGGCGTCACCACCAGCGAGCGAGAACGCATCAAGGAGTTGGAGCGGGAGAACCGAGAGCTGCGCCGCGCCAACGACATCCTGCGCACTGCCAGCGCTTTTTTCGCGCAGGCGGAGCTCGACCGCAAGCTGAAGTCGTAAACACCTACATCGACCGGCACCGGGAGGTTTACGGGGTCGAGCCGATCTGCAAGGTGTTGCAGGTTGCCTCGTCGGCCTATCGGCGCCATGCCGCACGGCTGCGTGATCCGTCACGGCGCAGCGACCGTGCGCGTCGTGATGAACGGCTCATGCCGCAAGTCCAGCGAGTGTGGCAGGAGAACCATCGCGTCTACGGCGCCGACAAGGTCTGGCGGCAACTGAACCGCGAGGGCGTGACGGTTGCCCGCTGCACGGTCGAGCGATTGATGCGCGCCCAGGGACTGCAAGGTGTGCGGCGCGGCAAGCGGCTGCGAACGACCATCGCTGACGACGCCGCCAGTCGCCCGGTGGATCGCGTCAACCGGCAGTTCCGGGCCGACCGTCCCAATCAGCTCTGGGTCTCGGACTTCACCTACGTCTCGACATGGCAGGGTTGGCTGTACGTGGCCTTCGTCGTCGACGTCTACGCCAGGCGCATCGTCGGCTGGCGCGTGAGCAAATCCATGACGACGGACTTCGTGCTCGATGCGCTGGAGCAGGCCCTATACGCTCGCCAGCCTGGCAACGACGGTTCTCTGACCCACCACTCCGATAGGGGATCGCAGTACGTCAGCATCCGCTATAGCGAACGCCTGGCCGAAGCCGGCATCGAGCCGTCGGTCGGCAGCCGTGGCGACAGTTACGACAACGCCTTGGCCGAGACGATCAATGGCTTGTACAAGGCCGAGCTGATCCATCGCCGCGCGCCTTGGAAAACCAGGGAATCCGTCGAACTGGCAACACTGGAATGGGTCGCTTGGTTCAACCATAAGCGCCTGCACTCATCCATCGGCTATATCCCGCCCGCCGAGGCTGAGGCAAACTACTACAACCAACTCGGCAAAACCGCCGACGAGGCCGTTTTACTTTAACCAAACAGCCTCCGCGAAAACCGGGGCGATTCA
>NZ_JCBAJO010000448.1:0-1342 GCF_059772245.1 Cupriavidus sp. R6-3 | reverse complement strand
AGCGCTGGAGGTGCCGGGCGCGGAAGCGCCGGCGATGGCGGAGCCGGAAGAACCGGTGGAAACCGCCGAAGCGGTGCAGGCCGCCGAGGCCGCGCCGCCGGCACGCAAGCGCCGCAGCCCGGCTCCGCGCAAGCGCACGGCGAAGAAGACGGCGGCAGCGGAATAAGCAGTTCGGGGGCGAGCGCCGCTTGCCCTCTCCCCCGGCCCTCTCCCCGGCCCTCTCCCCGGCCCTGTCCCCGGCCCTCTCCCCGGCCCTCTCCCCGGCCCTCTCCCCGGCCCTCTCCCCGGCCCTCTCCCCGGCCCTCTCCCGCGGACCTCTCCCTTCAGGTGGATCGGGAGACGGGGTTGCCCCGCGCTACCGCACCAGCTGATTGATCTCGATGATCGGCATCAGCACCGCCAGCACGATCAGCAGCACCACCACGCCCATCGTCAGGATCAGCAGCGGTTCGAGCAGGCTGGTCAGGAACAGCGTGCGCCGTTCCAGCTCCTGCGCCTCGCCCTGCGCGGCGCGCTCCAGCATCGTCGGCAGATTGCCGGTGGCCTCGCCCGAGCGGATCAGGTGCACCAGCACCGGCGGAAACTGGTTCTGCGCGGCCAGCGCGCGGGCCAGCGACGAGCCCTCGCGCACGCGTGTGGTGGCGCCCTCGACGTTGGCGCGCAGCGCCTCGTTGCCCAGCGTTTCTCCGGCCGCCTGCAGGCTGCGCAGGATCGGCACGCCGGCCGACACCAGGATCGCCAGCGTGCTGGCAAAGCGCGCGGTGTTGTAGCCGCGGATCAGCTTGCCGGCCAGCGGCGCGGTCAGCAGCCAGCGATGCCATTCGAGCCGCACGCCCGGCTGGCGCAGCAGCGCGCGGATCGCCATCACCGCCAGCGCCAGCACGATCAGCGCGGCCCACCACCATTGCCGCACGAAGTCCGACAGCGCCAGCATCACCACCGTCAGCATCGGCAGCTTCTGCTTGGTGTTGGCGAACACGCTGACGACCTGCGGCACCACGTACGACAGCAGGAAGATCACGATCGCGAACGCCACCACCGTGACGATGGCCGGATAGGTGAAGGCCAGCCGGATCTTGGCGGTCAGCGTGTTGCGGGTCTCGATATAGCCGGCCAGCCGTTCCAGCACCAGGCCCAGATGGCCCGAGTGTTCGCCGGCCGAGACCAGCGCGCGATAGATATCGGGAAAGTCGCGCGGATGCTGCATCAGCGCGACCGACAGCGAACTGCCGCCCATGACCTCGGCGCGCACGCCGGCCAGCAGCTCGTGCACATAGGCGCGCTCGGCCTGGTCGGCCAGCGCCGCCAGCGCCTCGTCCAGCGGCAGGCCGGCGACGATCAG
>NZ_JCBAJO010000447.1:0-1352 GCF_059772245.1 Cupriavidus sp. R6-3 | reverse complement strand
CCCTTCTCGCCGTCGTCGCCGCAGAAGGGGCATGGGAGTAGTTGGTCAGGCATATCGGCCTCCATTGATCTCCGCGCGGATGGCGTCGGCGCAGTCGGCGGCCAACCCCTTGACCGTTCGTCCCGGACGCCAGATTGCGGCTTCGTTCTTCACGATCACCGCCGCCCGCTCCATGCCAGCGGCGTAGCCTGCAACGAAGCCATCCCACCGCTTGCAGTAGGCATGTGCATCCCATGCGTTGTAGCCGGTTGCGGCATACCCGCGCCAGGTCCATACGCACTGCGGTGGCATCGGAAACCGCGCCTCGAACGCCTCCCTCATCTGCTTATCGTCCATCGTCGCTCCCCTTGCTGGCACCGCGCGCGCTGTCGGCGAGTCCAATGCCGCGCCATTGGCGCATGACGATGCTCTGGCCGGTGTCGATCCCCTTGTCATGGCAGTAGCGCGCAAGGCCGATCATGTACGAGTCGATGTTTGCGCCAGCCTTTGCGCATAGCGTAGCCATGACCATCTCAAGTCCTGCCTCGGGCTGAAGCACAGTCGTGCGGCCCCGCTCGCCGGGCGCGTATTCGACAAGACCAAGGAACGACATCCCGCGCTCTTGGCACTTGGTCATGATTTCCCTCAGCGCAGGGGCGATTTCGTCGTCATAGAACTTCTCGTTTTCGCTCATCCCTTCTCTCCCTTTCTGGCGGCCATGGCGGCGTCTACATCGATACGAACGCCTTCCGTGTTTCCTGCGTGCTGCACGACGAACGTGGCCAGTGCATCGGCGTTCTCGAATCGTTCGATTGCCCACCGGAACATCTCCGCATCCCTCCGATCCCGCTCCGCATCGCCATCCTGCGGCGCAATCATCCCGGCGTGGGCTCTCGCTACGTCGTACTCGCGCCCGATCTTGATCGGCGGCTCAGGCTGTCGGCGGTTCCATTTCAACAGCGCATGCCAATGAGATGGGAACGGCGCATCGCCATCCGGCGGCGTGGGAGCGGCGTCGAGCATGGCGCGGAAAATCGCATCGCGCGCTTCGGTTCCCGTTGTGAAACCCCCGGTCCCCGGCTTGATCTCACACACCGCGAATGCAGCCATTCGCATTTCCCCGGTCGGCTCGACCGGCACCAGCTTCCAGCCTTCCGGCACTCCCGCCCGCTGCCCGTCCGTGGCGCGCGTGTTCCATGCGGCAATGGCTTCTTCGTTGCTATCGAAGCCTTCGTGAAAGTACCTATCGAACAGGGAAACGCCGCATTCGCACAGTACGAACCGGACAACCTTGTCGCCGTACCAAGGATCACCCTGCGGTTCGACGTCGCGCCGCTCAATGATGGGAGTTGCCCCGCAGAACGGGCACGGTT
>NZ_JCBAJO010000446.1:0-1362 GCF_059772245.1 Cupriavidus sp. R6-3 | reverse complement strand
GCCGGCGAACAGCGTGAAATACAGCACGATCGCCAGCAGGAAATTGGCGACCGGCCCGGCCGCGACGATGGCGATGCGCTTGCCGACCGGCTGCCGGTTGAAGGCGCGCGGCAGATCGGCCGGATCGAAAGGAGGATCGCGCTCGGGATCGCGTTCGCGCTCGTCGAGCATCTTGACGTAGCCGCCCAGCGGAATCGCCGCCAGCGTCCATTCGGTGCGGTCGCGATGGCGCGAGACCCAGCGCAGCAGCGGACGGCCGAAGCCGATCGAGAAACGCAGCACCTTGACGCCGCAGGCGCGCGCGGCCAGGTAGTGGCCCATCTCGTGCACGTAGATCAGGATGCCGAGCGCAACGATGAAGGCGAGGATGGTCTGCATGGCGGCGATCCGGTTCAGCTCGGCGTGGCGGCGCCGGCGCTGGTGCCCGCGTTGTTGCCGGCGCTGGTGCCGACGTTGTTGCCGGCGCTGGTGCCGACGTTGTTGCCGGCGCTGGTGCCGACGTTGGCACCCGCCCTCGCGCCGACACTTGCCCGCCCGCCCGCCTGCACCAGCGTCCGGGCCAGCGCGCGGGCCTGCTGGTCGGCCTGCAGCACGGCGTCGAGCGAATCGGCCGCATGGCGCGGCCCCTGCTCGAGCACCCGCGCGACAACGCCGGCGATATCGGTGAAGCGGATCGCGCCCTGCAGGAAGCTGTCGACCGCGATCTCGTTGGCGGCGTTCAGCACCGCCGGTGCCACCCCGCCGGCGCGCAGCGCATCGAAGGCCAGCGCCAGGCACGGGAAGCGCTGCAGGTCCGGCGTCTCGAAGGCCAGCGTGCCGGCCGCGACGAGGTCCAGCGGCGAGACGCCGGCGTCGATGCGCTCGGGATAGGCCAGCCCATAGGCGATCGGCGTGCGCATGTCGGGGTTGCCCAGCTGCGCCAGCACCGAGCCGTCGGCGTACGCGACCATCGAATGGACGATGCTCTGCGGGTGGATCAGCACCTCGATGCGCTCGGCCGGCGCGCCGAACAGCCAGTGGGCCTCGATCACCTCGAGGCCCTTGTTCATCATCGTCGCCGAATCGACCGAGATCTTGCGCCCCATCACCCAGTTCGGATGGGCGCAGGCCTCGTCGGGGGAAATGTCGTGCAGCGAGGCCGGATCGCGCGTGCGGAACGGCCCGCCCGAGGCGGTCAGCACCACGCGGGCGACGCCGGCCCGATAGCGCGGATCGTCGAACGGCAGGCACTGGAAGATCGCGTTGTGCTCGCTGTCGATCGGCAGCAGCGTCGCGCCGTGCTCGCGCACCGCGTCCATGAAGATGGCGCCGGACATCACCAGCGCCTCCTTGTTGGCCAGCAGCACGCGCTTGCCGGCCCGC
>NZ_JCBAJO010000445.1:0-1382 GCF_059772245.1 Cupriavidus sp. R6-3 | reverse complement strand
CCATATTGCCGAGCAGGTAGAGCTCGAGCGGATTCGGCGTCGAGAAGCTGTCGGTCGGCAGCGGCGCGCCCGCATGCTGCATCGGCTGCACCAGCCGCGGCGTGATGATGAAGACCAGTTCGGACATGTCCTGCTGGAATGACGTGCTGCGGAACAGCGCGCCGAGCACCGGCACCTCGCCCGCGCCGGGCAGCGCCTTCAGCGTGCCGCGCGCGTTGTTCTGCAGCAGCCCGCCGATGGCGAAGCTCTCGCCATCGCGCATCTGCACGGTGGTGGAGGCGCGCCGCGTGGTGATCACCGGCAGGATGGTCTGGCCGGTCAGCGTCGCTCCGGTCACCGTGGCGCCGGTGGGCGAGAGCTCGGACACCTCCGGCGCGACCTTCAGGTTGATGCGGCCGTTGGCCAGCACGGTCGGCGTGAACTTGAGCCCCACGCCGAATTCCTCTTCCTGCAGCGTGATGGTAGGGACGCCGCCGACCACCGCGTTGCTCTGCGCCACCGGGATATAGATCTTGCCGCCGGCGAGGAAGCTCGCCTCCTGGCCGCTCAGCGTGACCAGGTTCGGCTCGGCCAGGATCTTGACCAGCGAGTCGTTCTTCTGCGCGTCGATCGCGATGTCGAGCGGCAGGTTGTTGGCCTTGCTGCCGAAGATCGCGGTGCGCGAGCCGGTCAGCAGCGAGGTCAGCAGGCCGCCGGTCCACGAACCGAAGCCGCCCTGCAGGTTCAGCTGCGAGCCGAGCTGGTTCAGCAGGGTCTTGGACACCTCGGCGACCTTGACCTCGAGCATCACCTGCTGCGGCGTATCGACGCTGAGCATGTTCAGCACGCCGCCGTTCTTCGCCTCCTTGTCGCCCTGCGCGACGGCGGCATAGGCGCGCGCGATCTCCACCGCCTGCTGGGCTGCCTGCGCGCTGGAGACGCTGCCGGTCAGCACCAGGTTGTCGGCGGCGGTGGCGACGCGGATGCCGCGCTCGGTGGGCATCAGCTGCGCCAGCGAGCCCTGCAGCCCGCCGGCATCGACATTGACCGCGATATTGATCACGCTGCAGGCGCCGCTGCGCCCCTGCACGATCATGTTGGTGGTGCCTAGGCTGCGGCCGAGCACATACATCGTCTGCGGCGACACCATGGTCGCCTGCACGATCTCCGGATTGCCCACGGTCCGGTTGCGCACCGGCTCGGGCAGCGGGATCAGCGTCGACTTGCCGATCGGCACCACCACATGGCTTTCCTCGCGTACCGCGCCGCTGCAGTTGGGCCCGCGCGTATCGGCGGCGGGCACCGGTGCGCGGGCGGGCGCCATGCTGATCGTCATCTGCATCGGCGCGCCGGCGGCGATGCCGGCGTTGGCGTTGGTATTGGCGTTGGCATTGGCATTGCTG
>NZ_JCBAJO010000444.1:0-1387 GCF_059772245.1 Cupriavidus sp. R6-3 | reverse complement strand
GCCGCCACCGACAGCGCGCACACCAGCACGATCAGCGGCACCAGCACGGATTCGACGGCGTGATAGAGCGACATGATGGTTTCCGGCTGCCTCAGCTGAACAGCAGCGCCACGCGATACGTGACGAACGCCGCCAGATAGCCCAGGCCCGCGAGATAGAGCGTGGAGGCGGCCATCACCTTCCACGAGTTGGTCTCGCGGCGGATCACGGCCAGTGTCGAGATGCACTGCGGCGCGAACACGAACCACGCCAGCAGCGCCAGCGCGGTGGCCAGCGACCACTGCGCGGCGATCATCGGCGCGAGCTGCGCCGCCACCGTGTCCTCGCTGCCCGACAGCGCGTAGACGGTCGCCAGCGCGCCGACCGCCACTTCGCGCGCGGCCAGGCCCGGCACCAGCGCGATACAGATCTGCCAGTTGAAGCCGACCGGCGCGAATACCTTCTCCAGCGTGTGGCCGATCATGCCGGCGAAGCTGTAGTCGATCGGCGGCAGCGTCGCGCCTTCGGGCGGGGACGGGAAGGTGGCCAGGAACCACAGCAGCACCGTCAGCGTCAGGATCACCTTGCCCACGCGCGACAGGAAGATGCGGGCGCGCTCCCACAGCCCGATCGCGACGTCGCGCGGATTCGGAATGCGGTAGGCCGGCAGTTCCATCAGCAGTGGATGCTCGGTGCGGTCACGGCGGAAGAACTTCAGCGCATAGGCGACCACCAGCGCGCTGACAATGCCGGCCACATACAGGGCGAACAGCACCAGCCCTTGCAGGTTGAACACGCCCATCACCGTGTCCGCCGGAATGAAGGCGCCGATCAGCAGCGCATAGACCGGCAGCCGTGCCGAGCAGGTCATCAACGGCGCGACCAGGATCGTGGTCAGCCGGTCGCGCGGGTCCTGGATCGTGCGGGTCGCCATGATGCCGGGAATCGCACAGGCGAAGCTCGACAGCAGCGGGATGAACGAGCGGCCCGACAGCCCCGCGCCCATCATCAGCCGATCGAGCAGGAAGGCCGCGCGCGGCAGATAGCCCGATTCCTCCAGCGTCAGGATGAACAGGAACAGGATCAGGATCTGCGGCAGGAACACCACCACGCTGCCCAGGCCGGCGATCAGGCCGTCGACGATCAGGCTGCGCAGCAGTCCATCGGGCAGCAGGCCGCCGACCAGTTCGCCGGCATAGGCCACGCCGCCCTCGATGCTCTCCATCAGCGGCTCGGCCCACGAGAACACGGCCTGGAACATCAGGAACAGCAGCACGGCGAGGATCGCCAGGCCGAACACCGGATGCAGCACCACGCGGTCGATACGGTCTTCGAGGCTCGCCGATGCGGTCGGCATCGTCACCGCCGCGTCGAGCAGGCGCTTGACCTCGGCATGCGTGTCGAAGTC
>NZ_JCBAJO010000443.1:0-1393 GCF_059772245.1 Cupriavidus sp. R6-3 | reverse complement strand
GGTGGCTGGTGCCGCCGCTGGTGCGGCAGGTAGTGCGGCAGGTAGTGCGGCAGGTGGTGCGGCAGGTGGTGCGGTGGGGTCCCATCGTTGTCTCCTCGGTCCTTCTTGTTTTGTCGTGGCCTGGCTGGTACCGCTGGTGTCCTTGCTTATAGCCGGCTCATCGCGCCCTCAACGCGCGCTCATCGTGGCGCCAGCCCGTGCGTGATCAGGTCGAAGGCGGTGTCGACCACCTTCTCCATCGACGCCGGCCGCTTCCAGCGCGCATAGCGCATGCCGAGGAAGTTGCTGATGCCGATCAGGCACCAGGCCCGTACCTCGGCGTCGCCCGGCACGATCTCGCCCAGCTCCTGCGCGCGGGTCAGCCGGCGGCTGTAGAGCTCGGCGAAGACCTGGAAGTACTGGCTGTAGATGGTCTCGTCGACCGAATACGAGTCGAGCACGATCCGGTACAGGTTCTTGTGGCGCGAGACGAAGGACAGGAAGGCCTTCAGGCCCAGGCGCTCGGCCTCGATCTGCGTGGTGGCCGGCGCCACATGCTTGCGCAGATGCGCGCGCACCAGTTCCAGCATGTGCTGGACCAGCGCGCGGAACACGTCTTCCTTGTCCTTGAAGTACAGGTAGAAGGTGCCCATCGCCACCTGCGCCTCCTGCGTGATCTCGGAGATCGACGCGGCGTAGTAGCCCTTCTCGCCGAACACCTTCTCGGCGGCCCGCAGCAGCGCCTCGCGCGTCTTCTGGCCGCGCGCGGTTTTCGGGATCACACAGGCTTCGGTCGGTGGCATCGGCGCCTTCGTTCAAGCGGGAATACGGTTGGGAGCAACGGAAACGCATGGCGCCGTGCAGCATCGCCGGAGCATGTTCCGGAATCGCGCATCAAGCCATGAAACCTGATAAGTGATTCATGTTTCATGGTATAAAGCAGCGAATCGGAATGTCAATAGATGGCTGTCCCAAGAGGCCCCGGCCGGCACGGCGGCGGCACGCGGCTTCGCCGCTCCTCGGGACGCGCCACGCCGCCACGGAGACACCGTTTGGACGCCGCCGATCCCTCCGCCCTGCCCGGTCCAGCCGCGCCTTCCACGGCCGCGCCTCCCGCTACCGCGCCGTGCCCTGCCGCACCGTCCCCTGCCGCACCGTACCCTGCCGCGCCGTACCCTGCCGCGCCGTACCCTGCCGCGCCGTACCCTGCCGAGCCGTGCCCTGCCGAGCCGTGCCCTGCCGAGCCGTGCCCTGCCGAGCCGTCCCGTGCCGCGCCGTCCGCTGCCGAGCCGTCCTATGCCTCGCCGGCCCATGCCGCGCCGCCCTATGCCCCGCCGGACCATGCCGACCCGTCCCCGGCCTCGTTCAGCTTCACCGAATACCCCGCCCACGCGGACCTGCCCGGCTGGCGCGA
>NZ_JCBAJO010000442.1:0-1396 GCF_059772245.1 Cupriavidus sp. R6-3 | reverse complement strand
CCCGCCGCCGACCGTCAGGCCCGCGCCGACCGAGCACAGCACCAGCGCGGTCACGGCCGCGCCGGTCAGCTTCTCCTTCAGGAACAGCGCCGCCATCACGGTGACGAAGACCGGATACAGATAGAGCAGCAGCGCCACCAGGCTGGCCTGCGCATGGTTCAGCGCGCTGAAGAAGCAGAACGACTGGCCGACATAGCCGATGCCGCCCATCGCCGCCAGCGCCAGTACGCGCGGCCACGGCGGCAGCGCGATCCGCTGCCAGCGCATCACCGCCGCCAGCGCGATCGCAGCCAGCACGAAGCGCACCGACAGCAGGCCATAGACGTCGGCGCCGGCGTCATAGGCGAAGCGGGCGAAGATCGCCATCGCGCCGAAGGCGCTGGCCGAGATCGCGATCAGCAGCACGCCGGCCAGCTTGTCGCCGGCGTGCCGCAGCAGGGTCGATGGGCGGGGGGTAGCGGTCATGGAGGAGCCGGGCCCTATGGCGAGGTCTACGGAAGGTCCAACTTCAGGTCGAACGGGGCCGACACGGGTCGAACTCGGGTCGAACTCGGGTCGAACTCGGGTCGAACACGGGTCGATCACGGGTCGAAGGCAGGACGAACTCGAGTCGAGCGCGGGTAAAGCGCCGGGTCGAACGGCACGCCGGACGATCCCGCATTCTAGTCGGCATGCGGCCCCTGCGGCACAGTCTCAGTGGCACCCAACGCGGGGCAGCGCCGGCAAGCCCGCGGGCCGTCGTTTACAATCCGCTCCATCATGTTCAATCCCTCCCGTGAAGAAGTCCGCCGGTTCTTTTGCGAAGCCTGGCGCAAGCAAGGCGCCAACGAAGTGCTGACGCCGCTCGAGGCGATCGCCGTCGACTGGATCCGCGCCCACCCCGAATACCACGACCAGCTCGCCGACGCCGACGCGGCCATCGCCGAGGAATTCACGCCCGAGCGCGGGCAGACCAACCCCTTCCTGCATCTGGCCATGCATCTGTCGATCGCCGAGCAAGTGTCCGTCGACCAGCCGCGCGGCATCCGCCAGGCGTTCGAACAGCTGGCGCGCCGGCTTGATTCGCCGCACGAGGCCCATCATCAGATGATGGAATGCCTCGGCGAGATGCTGTGGCAATCGCAACGCAGCGGGCTGCCGCCGGACGGCGAGCACTACATCGCCTGCGTCCAGCGCCGCGCGCGCGGCTGATTTCCGCCGGGCCGCCGGCCGATCGGCCGGTACAAATCGTCACAGCTAGTCCGGCCGGCCACGTGCTAGGCTTTGGCGCGTTGCCATTCCGGGCCGTGCCATGCGTCATATCCGGCACACCCCTTCCAATATTTCCCATGATGCCGATGCTCCGAAGCCCGTCCGCGGCTCGTCGTCCGCGCCTGCTCGCGCCCGCCGCCGCCGT
>NZ_JCBAJO010000441.1:0-1397 GCF_059772245.1 Cupriavidus sp. R6-3 | reverse complement strand
CGCAGCTCCGCCAGCAGCTTGCCGCACTGGCTGTCCTCGGCCGGCGACAGATCGATCAGCGGCAGCACCGTGGCGACCGGCGCCAGCAGCGCCAGCGCCACCGCGCCGCCGGCCCGCAGCGCCAGCACGCCGATGTCCGGGCTGACGCGCGGGTCCTTCAGCGTACCGCCGACATACAGCGGCGAGCGTAGCGAGAACACGCGCATGCCCTTGGAGTCGGGGTTGATCGTCAGGCCCAGCCGCTCGCTGGACAGGTCCACCACGCCGGTGGCCGTGATGGTCGCGTCCTGCGTGTCGATGACGAAGGTGCGAGCGCGGCCCATGCCGTTGGTGAAGGTGAAGTCCGCCACCCCGCAGTTGATCTGTACCGGCTTGTCGCCGAACAGCTTGGCGATGATCACGCTGCCGACGTTCAGCCCCATCGCCTCGAGGATGAACTTGCTGATGGTGCCGTTCTCGACCAGCAGCCGCGCCTCGCCGTTGGACGAGCCGAGCAGCGCCGCCACCGAATTGCCGGTGGCCGACAGCTTGGCGGCCCCGTTGATCTCGCCGATGCTGGCGCGCATCGATTCGAGGTTGGGGAACAGCTGCTTGATCTTCAGATGGCGCGCCGTCATGTCGATGGTCGCGCCCATCGGCGTGCGCTTGCCATTGAGCTGCAGCATCGAACTCAGGGTGCCGCCGGCCACGCCGAAGTTCAGCGGCTTCAGGTTCAGCACGCCGTCCTGCAGCACGATATGGGTCTGCAGATTGTTGATCGGCAGGTCGACGTCGCGAATGATGCGCTGGCCCGTGAAGCGCACGTCGGCATCGATATCGTCCCAGCGCTCGGTGCGGAACGGCGCCACCGGCAACGCCTTGTCGGCCGGCTGGCGCACCGGGCTGCGCGCCGCGGCCTGGCCCGGCTTGGCGTCGGCGCCGATCAGCGGCGCCAGGTCCTCGAAGCGCAACTGCCTGGACACCAGTTCGCCGGCGAGCAGCGGGCGCGGCTCGCGCTGCGTATAGGTCAGCGTGCCGCCCAGGTCGCTGCCGCCCACCCGGCCGGTGAAGTTCTGATAGCGATAGACCGACGCGCCCTTGCGCAGCGTCGCGGTCAGGCGGCCGTTGGTGCGATACGGCGGGGTTTCGGGCAGCACGACGCCGGTCAGCGAATACAGGTCGGCCATGCTCTCGCCGGACAGCTGCAGCATCAGGTCCAGCGCGGCGAGTCGGGCCGGCTCCGTCAGCGTGCCCTCGATCTGCGCGCGGGTGCTGCCGACGCGCACATCGGCCTGCAGCGGGTAGGGCCGGCTGGCGTCGCGCAGGTTCAGCACCGCGCCGGCCTTGCCGTTGGCGTTGATGGTGGCCTTGTTGTAATGGCCGACCGCGCGCCAGCGGATGCCGTAGACCGGTTCGCC
>NZ_JCBAJO010000440.1:0-1399 GCF_059772245.1 Cupriavidus sp. R6-3 | reverse complement strand
CGCGGCGCTGTCGCTGAGCCGCTGCGACCCGGGTCCGGCAAGGGCGACCATCACGTCGAGCGCGGGACCGGCGGGCAAGGCCCGCGCGGCCTCCAGCAGATCGCACCACAGTCGATGCGCCGCCGGCTCGTCCCGGACATAACCTGCTTCCCACTGAACGTCGAGCGTATCCGCGAGGCCGGCCAGCACGGCAGCCTGCTCGCTCCATGAGGGCTCGCCGTCGGGCGTCTGCAGTCGAGCACGGGCCTGCAGGAACTGCTGCACGCGCTCGTCGGCGCGCGTTGCGCGGACGAACGGAAAACGCCGCAGTATCTGCGCCAGCACGGCACCGCGGTCGGGCATGGGCAGCTGCAGCGCCTCATCGATCCACTCGTCGACATCCGGCATCGCGTCCTGCGTCAGCGAGGCGATACGCAGGCATGCGATCAGCGGCTCGGCGCGCTGCGCGGGCGGCAGGTGCTCCACCGCCAGCAACAGCGGCAAGGCGCCGCGTGGATGGCAAACCAGTTCCTCGCAACGAGCCAGGCCCTGCATGACGCCGACCACGGGCCGTGCCCGCAGCGGGGCAGGCAGCCGCGCAATGCCTTCGAGCAGGACATCGCGTGCGGCCGCGACCATGCCGCCATCCAGCCTCGGCAGGCGTTCGGCCAGCGCACACAGCGCGTTCGCCCGGTTGGCATCGGACAGCAGCGGGTCGCGCAGCGCTCGCACGGTGTACCTGAGCGTCGACAGGCTCGACACGCAGGCGATGCGCCAGCCGACGCGGGCCGTCACGGTGCACGATGCCAGCGCCTGATGCGTGCGCTTGTGGGTCAGGCGCAGCGCATCGAGCGCCTGCCATGGCAGGAAGCTGCCGACATGGGCGACGAGTTCCGCGGGCAGGCGATGCCAGCCGGTGCTGGTCTGCGCATCGGGCCCGGCATCGGCGTCGGCATCGGCGTTGGCACCGACACCGGCATTGGCGCTGGCATGGGAGTTGGCAGGGGGACCGACATTGGCATCGGCATGGGCATCGGCGGTTGCCTGCGCGCCGGATTCGTTCGATGCCGAAGGGATCGTACAGGCGGGGAAATACGGAGCGATGGGATCTGGCATGGCGTATGACCTCGGAGAGGGCAACGCCGACGCGTGGCTGCCGTGCCCGGTGGGGGTCCACCATGATGAAGGGACGATGCACTCGGAGGGCAGGCGTCGGCGACGATCGGCTCGAATGCCAGACGGCGGGCCAAGGGACCCCGCATTCGAGCGAGGCGCCATTGTGTTGGCCTCGCCGGACGCTCTCTTTCGATTTGCAGCGGCGGCTTGCTGCCACGGCCGCGCCTGCAGGGCCGCCTGTGGCTTTGTGTGGGCCGCGCGTCAGGCCCCGGCCGGCAGCGCATCAGGCCCCGGCTTGCCCCAG
>NZ_JCBAJO010000044.1:0-28837 GCF_059772245.1 Cupriavidus sp. R6-3 | reverse complement strand
CACGACAATGAGCCCGCGCCGTAACGAGGACGCTGCATGAACCCGTCACGCCTATTCATCGAGCGGCCGGTCGCCACCGCGCTGCTGATGCTCGCGATCCTGCTGTCCGGGCTGGTCGCCTACCGGATGCTGCCGCTGTCGGCGCTGCCCGAGGTCGACTACCCGACCATCCAGGTCACCACGCTGTATCCGGGCGCGAGCCCTGACGTGATGACCTCGGCGGTGACCGCGCCGCTGGAGCGCCAGTTCGGCCAGATGCCGGGGCTCAAGCAGATGTCGTCGTCCTCGTCGGGTGGCGCGTCGGTGATCACGCTGCAGTTCGACCTGACGCTGCCGCTGGACGTCGCCGAGCAGGAGGTGCAGGCCGCCATCAATGCCGGCAGCAATCTGCTGCCCGGCGACCTGCCGATGCCGCCCGTCTACAGCAAGGTCAATCCCGCCGACGCGCCGATCCTGACGCTGGCGATGACCTCCGACACGCTGCCGCTGCCCAAGCTGCAGGACCTGGTCGATACGCGCGTGGCGCAGAAGATCTCGCAGATCCAGGGCGTGGGCCTGGTCACCATCAGCGGCGGCCAGCGCCCGGCCGTGCGCATCCAGGCCAACCCGACCGCGCTGGCCGCGCTCGGCATGTCGATCGACGACCTGCGCACCGCGATCGGCGCGGCCAACGTCAACGGCGCCAAGGGCAGCTTCGATGGCCCGGCGCGCGCCTCGACCATCGACGCCAACGACCAGCTGCGTTCGGCCGACGAATACCGCCAGATCATCATCGGCTATCAGAACGGCGCGCCGATCCGCATCACCGACGTGGCCACCATCGTCGACGGCCCGGAAAACTCGCGGCTGGCGGCCTGGGCCAACGGCAAGCCGGCCATCGTCGTCAACATCCAGCGCCAGCCCGGCGCCAACGTGATCGCCGTGGTCGACCGCATCAAGACCATGCTGCCGCAGCTGCAGGCCTCGCTGCCGGCCTCGGTCAAGGCCGAGGTGCTGACCGACCGCACCACCACCATCCGCGCCTCTGTGCACGACGTCGAGATCGAGCTGCTGCTGGCGATCGCGCTGGTGGTGATGGTGATCTTCCTGTTCCTGCGCAACGTGCCGGCGACCGTGATCCCCGGCGTGGCGGTGCCGCTGTCGCTGGTCGGCACCTTCGGCGTGATGTACCTGGCCGGCTTCTCGATCAACAACCTGACGCTGATGGCGCTGACCATCGCGACCGGCTTCGTCGTCGACGACGCCATCGTGATGATCGAAAACATCATGCGCTACATCGAGAAGGGCGAGTCGCCGATGGCGGCGGCGCTCAAGGGCTCGAAGCAGATCGGCTTCACCATCATCTCGCTGACCTTCTCGCTGGTCGCGGTGCTGATCCCGCTGCTGTTCATGGGCGATGTGGTGGGCCGGCTGTTCCGCGAGTTCGCGGTGACGCTGGCGGTATCGATCCTGATCTCGGCGGTGGTGTCGCTGACGCTGACGCCGATGATGTGCGCACGCATGCTGCGCCATGTGCCCGAGGACCAGCTGCCGCGCTTTCATCGCGCCACCGGCGCCTTCTTCGACCGCGTGATCGAGCGCTACGGCCGCGCGCTGAACTGGGTGCTGGGGCGCCAGCGCGCGACGCTGCTGGTGGCGATCGGCACGCTGGCGCTGACCGTGGTGCTGTACCTGGCGATTCCGAAGGGCTTCTTCCCGGTGCAGGACACCGGCGTGATCCAGGGCGTCACCGAGGCCTCGCAGAGCATCTCGTTCCAGGCGATGGCGCAGAAGCAGCGCGCGGTCTCCGAGGTGGTGCTGAAGGACCCGGCGGTGCAGAGCGTGTCCGCCTTCATCGGCGTCGACGGCACCAACACCACGATGAACGCCGGCCGCATGCTGATCAACCTGAAGCCCAAGGGCGAGCGCGACGACATCGCGACCGTGACCGAGCGGCTGCAGGCCGCGGTCGAGGAAATGGGCGGCGTTTCGCTGTACATGCAGCCGGTGCAGGACCTGACCATCGAGGACCGCGTCTCGCGCACGCAGTACCAGTTCACGGTGGAAGACCCCGATCCGCAGACGCTGGCGACCTGGGTGCCGAAGCTGGTCGAGCGGCTGAAGGAGGAACCCGAATTCCGCGACGTCGCCACCGACCAGCAGAACAACGGCTTGCGCGTCTATGTCGACATCGACCGCGACGCGGCCGCGCGCTTCGGCATCACCACCGCGGTGATCGACAGCGCGCTGTACAGCGCCTACGGCCAGCGGCTGGTATCGACGATCTTCACGCAGGCGAGCCAGTACCGCGTGGTGCTGGAGGCGATGCCCGAATTCCGCGACAACCCGCAGGCGGTGGCCGAGCTGCGGCTGCCCTCCTCGTCCGGCGGACAGGTGCCGCTGGGCGCGTTCGCCCGCATCAGCGAGCGCACCGGCCCGCTGGTGATCAACCACCAGGGCCAGTTCCCCGCCGCGACGATCTCGTTCAACCTGGCGCCGGGCGCGGCGCTGGGCCATGCGGTCGACAAGATCAAGCAGGTCGAGCAGGAGATCGGCCTGCCGATCTCGATGCAGACCACCTTCCAGGGCGCGGCGCTGGCCTTCAGCGCGTCGCTGTCGAACACGCTGTGGCTGATCCTGGCCGCCGTGGTCACGATGTACATCGTGCTCGGCGTGCTGTACGAGAGCACCATCCATCCGGTGACGATCCTGTCGACGCTGCCGTCGGCCGGCGTCGGCGCGCTGCTGGCGCTGCTGCTGGCCGGCCATGACCTGGGCATCATCGCGATCATCGGCATCATCCTCCTGATCGGCATCGTCAAGAAGAACGCGATCATGATGATCGACTTCGCGCTGGAGGCCGAACGCGAGCGCGGCATGGCGCCGCGCGACGCGATCTTCGAGGCGTGCCTGCTGCGCTTCCGC
This sequence comes from Cupriavidus sp. R6-3, assembly GCF_059772245.1. Lineage (NCBI taxonomy): Bacteria > Pseudomonadati > Pseudomonadota > Betaproteobacteria > Burkholderiales > Burkholderiaceae > Cupriavidus > Cupriavidus sp. R6-3. The sequence continues at coordinate 25,933 of NZ_JCBAJO010000044.1, read as the reverse complement.
CCGATCCTGATGACGACGATGGCGGCGCTGCTGGCCGCGCTGCCGATGATGCTGGGCACCGGCATCGGCTCCGAGCTGCGCCGGCCGCTGGGCATCACGATGGTGGGCGGCCTGCTGGTCAGCCAGGTGCTGACGCTGTTCACCACGCCGGTGATCTACCTGGCGTTCGACCGGGTCGCCGGCCGGCTCAAGGGCTGGCGGCGCCGCCGCTTCGGCGATCCCGACGCCGACGTCGATGCGGACTTCGGCCCGGGCGGCACGCCGGGGGGTACCCCGGGCGGCATCCCCGGAGCCCCGCCGCCCGTCGACACGCCGAGGGCACCATGAACCTGTCGGCCATCTTCATCCACCGGCCGGTCGCGACCGCGCTGCTGACGCTGGGCATCCTGCTGGCGGGGCTGGCCGCGCTGCGGATGCTGCCGGTGTCGCCGCTGCCGCAGGTCGACTATCCGACCATCTCGGTGTCGGCCTCGCTGCCGGGCGCGAGCCCCGAGACGATGGCCGCCACCGTGGCGACGCCGCTGGAGCGCGCGCTCGGCTCGATCGCCGGCGTCAACGAAATCACGTCGAGCAGCTCGCTCGGCTCGACGCGGATCGTGCTGCAGTTCGACCTGTCGCGCGACATCGACGGCGCCGCCCGCGACGTGCAGGCAGCGATCAACGCCTCGCGCGCGACGCTGCCGAGCAGCCTGCCGGGCAACCCGACCTACCGCAAGGTCAACCCGTCGGACGCGCCGATCATGATCATCGCGCTGACCTCGCCAACGATGACACGCGGCCAGCTGTACGACGCCGCCTCGACCATCCTCGCGCAGAAGCTGTCGCAGATCGAGGGCGTCGGCCAGGTCACGATCGGCGGCGCCTCGCTGCCGGCGGTGCGGGTCTCGCTCAATCCCACCGCGCTGAACAAGTACGGCATCGCGCTGTCCGACGTGCGCAACGCGATCAGCGCGACCAATGCGAACCGGCCGCTGGGCGTGGTCGAGAACGACAGCAAGGCCTGGCAGATCTACGCCAACGACCAGGCGATGAAGGCGGAAGACTACATGCCGCTGATCATCCGCTATGCGACGCCGGGCAGCTATTCGACCACCACCGCCGGCGCGCTGATCGCCAGCACGTCGAGCGCGACCTCGGGCGGCACGGTGCGCACCACCACCGTCAACGGCGTGACGACCACCACGGTGACCGCCGGCGGCACGACCACCACGACCGTCAACAATGCCAGCGGCAGCAATGGCGCCACCAGCGGGCCAAACGCCTTCGCGGTGCCGGTGCGGCTGTCCGACGTCGCCACCGTGACGGACTCGGTGCAGGACGTGCGCAACGCCGGCTCGGCCAACGGCGAGCCTTCCGTGCTGCTGGTGCTGAACCGCTCGCCGGGCGCCAACATCATCGAGACCGTCGACCGCGTCAACGAGATGCTGCCGACGCTGCGGCAGATGATCCCGGCCGCGATCTCGATGGACGTGATGATGGATCGCACGCCGACCATCCGCGCGTCGCTGCGCGAGGTCGAGCACACGCTGATCATCTCGGTGGCGCTGGTGATCATGGTGGTGTTCCTGTTCCTGCGCAACGTGCGCGCCACGCTGATTCCCAGCGTCGCGGTGCCGGTGTCGCTGATCGGCACCTTCACCGTGATGTACCTGGCCGGCTTCTCGCTGAACAACCTGTCGCTGATGGCGCTGACGATCGCCACCGGCTTCGTCGTCGACGATGCGATCGTCGTGCTGGAGAACATCTCGCGCCATCTGGAGGCCGGCATGCGGCCGGTGCAGGCGGCACTGCGCGGCGCAAGGGAGGTCGGCTTTACCGTGATCTCGATGAGCCTGTCGCTGATCGCGGTGTTCATCCCGCTGCTGCTGATGGGCGGCATCATCGGCCGGCTGTTCCAGGAGTTCGCGATCACGCTGTCGGTGGCGATCCTGGTCTCGCTGGTGGTCTCGCTGACCACCACGCCGATGATGTGCGCGCGGCTGCTGCGCGAGCCGCAGCGGCAGCGCCCGCCTGGCCGCTGGGATCGCGCCAGCGAGCGCGTGTTCACCTGGATCAACGAGCGCTATGCGCGCTCGCTGTCGGTGGCGCTGCGGCACAGCCGCCTGGTCTGGCTGATCCTGCTGGTGACGATCGGCCTGAACGTCTGGCTCTATGTGATCGTGCCGAAGGGCTTCTTCCCGCAGCAGGACACCGGCCGGCTGATCGGCTTCATCCGCGCCGACCAGGCCACCTCGTTCCAGGCGATGCGCCAGAAGCTCGACAGCTTCATCCGCATCGTGCAGTCCGACCCCGCCGTGGTCAACGTGACCGGCTTCACCGGCGGCTCGCAGCGCAATACCGGGCAGATGTTCGTCACGCTCAAGCCGCTGTCGGAGCGGACCGAGACCGCCAACGAGGTGATCGCCCGGCTGCGCGGCAAGCTTGCCAGGGAGCCCGGCGCCAGCCTGTTCCTGGTGCCGGTGCAGGACATCCGCATCGGCGGCCGGCAGAGCAGTTCGCAGTACCAGTTCACGCTGCGCTCGGACGACCTCGAGGTGCTGCGCGCCTGGGAGCCCAAGGTCCGCAATGCGCTGTCGAACCTGAAGGAGCTGGAGGACATCGACACCGACACCAACGACAAGGGCCTGCAGACCTCGGTGATCGTCGATCGCGACACCGCGTCGCGGCTCGGCGTCACGATGCAGCAGGTCGATTCGCTGCTGAACGACGCCTTCGGCCAGCGCCTGGTGTCGACGATCTACCATCCGCTGAACCAGTATCGGGTGGTGATGGAGCTCAGTCAGGAGTACCTGCAGGGGCCGAACGCGCTGAAGGACATCTATGTGGTGACCGGCGCGGGCAATCGGGTGCCGCTGTCGGCATTCGCGCGCGTGGTGCCGACCAGTACGCCGCTGGGCGTCAACCACCAGGGCCAGTTCGCGGCCTCGACGATCTCGTTCAACCTGGCCGAGGGCGTGTCGCTGTCGCAGGCGACCGAGCGCATCCAGCACGAGATGGCCCGCATCGGCGCGCCCGAATCGCTGCAGGCGAATTTCGCCGGCACCGCCAGCGCCTTCCAGGAGTCGCTGCGCAGCCAGCCGCTGCTGATCCTGGCCGCGCTGATCACGATCTATATCGTGCTGGGCGTGCTGTACGAAAGCTACGTGCACCCGCTGACGATCCTGTCGACGCTGCCGTCCGCGGGCGTCGGCGCGCTGCTGGCGCTGCTGGCCTCGGGCACCGAGTTCAGCGTGATCGCGCTGATCGGGGTGATCCTGCTGATCGGCATCGTCAAGAAGAACGCGATCATGATGATCGACTTCGCCATCGATGCCGAACGGCGCGAGGGGCTGACGCCGCGCGAGGCGATCTATCGCGCCTGCCTGCTGCGCTTCCGCCCCATCATGATGACGACGATGGCGGCGCTGCTCGGCGCGGTGCCGCTGGCGCTCGGCCGCGGCGACGGCGCCGAGCTTCGCGCGCCGCTCGGTATCTCGATCGTCGGCGGCCTGCTGGTCAGCCAGCTGCTGACCCTCTACACCACGCCGGTGGTCTACCTGACGCTGGACCGCTGGCGCCTGAAGTGGCAGGCCTGGCGCAACCGCCGCCAGGCCCGTCGCAACAGCGGCGGCGGCGCGCCGTCCGCGCCCACGCCTGCCGGATTCGATTCGTGACGATGACCCAGAAAGCGATGACCCGCCCCTCCTCCCTGCCCCGCTGCGTCGTGATGGCCTGCGCGCTGCTGCTCGGCGCCTGCGCGGTCGGCCCCGACTACCAGCGGCCCGATGCGCCCGTGACGCCCACCTTCAAGGAGGCGCCGGCCGAATGGGGCCAATGGAAGCCCGCCGAGCCGGGCGACGCCAGCCAGCGCGGCGACTGGTGGACCGTGTTCGGCGATCCGCAGCTCGACGCGCTGATGGCGCGCGTGAAGATCTCCAACCAGACCATCGCCGCCGCCGAGGCGCAGTACCGGCAGGCCACCGCGATCCTGCGCGCGGCGCGCTCGGGCTACTTCCCGGTGGTCGGCGCGCAGGCCAGCGTGGACCGCTCGCGCAGCGGCAACGGCAATATCAGCAGCGCGCAGACGGCGACGCTGTCGGCCAGCTGGGAAGTGGACCTGTGGGGCCGCGTGCGGCGCCAGGTCGAAAGCAGCGAGGCCAGCGCGCAGGCCAGCGAGGCCGACCTGGCCTCGACGCTGCTGTCGACGCAGGCCACGCTGGCGCAGACCTATTTCCTGCTGCGCGTCGCGGATGCGCAGCAGGCGCTGCTGCAGCGGACCGTGGCCGACTACGAGAAGTCGTTGCAGCTGGTGCGCAACCAGTACCAGGCCGGCATCGCGCAACGCTCCGACGTGCTGCAATCGGAGACGCAGCTCAAGAGCGCGCAGGCGCAGCTGATCGACATCCAGATCGAGCGCGCGCAGTACGAGCATGCGATCGCGGTGCTGACCGGACAGCCGCCGGCCGCGTTCTCGCTGGCGCCGATCGACTTCACCGAGACGGTGCCGCGCGTGCCGGTCGCGGTGCCGTCGCAGCTGCTCGAACGCCGCCCGGACATCGGCGCGGCCGAGCGCCGCATGGCGGCCGCGAACGCGCAGATCGGCGTCGCGCAGGCCGCGTATTACCCGACGCTGAGCCTGTCGGCCGCGGGGGGCTTTACGTCCAGTTCGCTGGAGCGCTGGCTGTCGCTGCCGAACCGGATCTGGTCGTTCGGCCCCGAACTGGCGATGACGCTGCTGGACTTCGGCGCGCGCAGCGCCGCGAAGGAACAGGCCATCGCGGTCTACGACCAGACCGTTGCCAACTACCGCCAGACGGTGCTGACGGCGTTCCAGGAGGTCGAGGACAACCTCGCCGCGGCGCGCCTGCTCGAGCAGGAAGCGGTGGTACAGAACGAGGCGCTGCAGTCCGCGCGCGAGGCGCTGTCGCTGGTCAACAACCGCTATCGCGCGGGTACCGCCGGCCTGCTCGACGTGCTGACGGCGCAGACCGCGGCCTATACCGCCGAGCGCACCGCGCTGTCGATCGCCGGCCGGCAGCTGACCGCCAGCGTGGTGTTGATCAAGGCGCTGGGCGGCGGCTGGCAGGGGCCGGGGACGGCGGTGGCGAAGGAAGCCGGGGACGGCGCGGCGGTGGCGCGCTGAGCGGTGCGCCGGCGGGATGCCGGCGCCCTTGCCCTCTCCCCCGCCCCTCTCCCGCTTGCGGGAGAGGGGAGAGAACCGGCGTATTCACCCACGCATCGCCAGTTCCAGCGATACCGTGCTCCCCGCTTGCGGGAGAGGGGGTTGGGGGAGAGGGCAAACCCGCCTGCCACCTTGCTGCGCAACTCATCCCCCTGCGCGCCGCCGTGGCGCCGGCTGCGGCAGCGGCTGGTGGCTGACCCGCTCCTGCAGCCACGCGCCGGCCTTGCCGAGCGGGCGCTGCTTGTGCCAGACCAGCTCCATCGCCACCGGCCAGTCCTGATCGTCGAAGTCCAGTTCGGGCGAGACGAGTTGCGCGGCGGCCGGCGAATTGGCGGCGACGTGCCACGGCACGAAGGCCCAGCCCAGTTCGCGCTTGACCAGCTCGACGATGACCCAGTGGCTCTCGACCCACCAGACCTCGGCGGCCACGCGCAGGCGCATCTTCTCCTCGCTGTCGCTGCGCACCGCCACCATCAGCTGGCGATGGCGCTTGAGCTCTTCCCAGCCGACCCGCTGCTGCGCCGCCAGCGGATGGTCGGGCGCGCAGATGATCTGCATCGGCACCCAACCGAGCCCGCGGAACGCCAGCGCGGGCGGCAGCACCTCCTGCCGCCACATCAGGCCCAGGTCCGCGCCGCCCTCCAGCACCAGCCGGCTGACGTCCTCCATCACCGGGAACAGCAGCTCCAGCTCGACCGCGGGAAACCGGTGCGAGAACTCCTCCAGCAGCACGCCCAGCGTCTCCTCGGGATACAGCTCGTCGACCGCCAGCACCAGCCGGCTTTCGACGCCCTCGCCCAGGCTCTTGGCCACGCCGCGGAAATGCTCGCAGCGCTCCAGGATCACGCGGGCCTCGACCAGCAGGCGCTCGCCCGCCGGCGTCAGCGCGGGATAGCGGCCGCTGCGGTCGAACAGCGCGTTGTCGAGATCGATCTCGAGATTGGACACGGCGGTGCTGACCACCGACTGGGCCTTGCCGAGGCGGCGCGCCGCCGCCGAAAACGAGCCGGTCTCGGCCGCGGCGACGAAGGCTTGCAGTTGTTCTAGGGACAGGCTCATGGCAGATGCTCGGCTGGATGCGGGTAAAGCGCGGGAAGGCCCCATGGTGCCACAGGTCCAGCCATCCATCTGGATAAGCGATACTTTCCAACTTGTATCTGCTGCTCTACCCGATAGACTGGGCGCCATTGTCTTTCATGGAGCAGCACAATGCGCGGTACGCTCGACAGAATCCGTCACACGGTCGGCTTCGAACTGATCGGCCTGCTGATCTTCGCGCCCCTGGGCAGCTGGGTGTTCGGCTACGCCCTGCACCAGATGGGCGTGATCGCCGCGGTCGCTTCGCTGGTCGCCGCGGTCTGGAACTACGTCTACAACCTGATGTTCGACAAGGCCATGGTGCGGCTGACCGGCTCGGTGCGCAAATCGCCGGCGGTGCGCGTCTGCCATGCGCTGCTGTTCGAGCTGGGCCTGCTGATCGTGTTCCTGCCGTCGGTGGCGTGGTATCTGAAGATCAGCCTGCTCGATGCGCTGCTGATGGATCTGGCGGTGGCCGGCTTCTACGTGGTCTACGCCTTCGTCTACAACTGGGCCTACGACATCGTGTTCCCGGTGCCGGGCCGCGCGGTCCCCGGCGAGGCCTCGGGCAGCGAGCCGGCCTGACCGGAGCGAGGCCAACACAGACGGCATCAACGACAACGCCCCGGGCCAGAGGCCGGGGCGTTCTGCTTTTTGGCGCCGCCAATGCGGGACGAATCTGCGGGCAAGCCGCGCGCCCTGCGGTGGCACGCTGTGGTGGCACGCTGTGGTGGCGCGCTGTGGTGGCGCGCTGGGGTGGCGCGCTGGGGTGGCGCGCTGGGGTGGCACGCTGCAAGGGCTCGCTGCGATGACTCTGCTGGCGGCGCGCTCGCGCGATCCCTGCTTCTTGTCCCTGCTTGTTGTCCCCGCTTCTTACTTCTTCTTGTCGTCGGTAAGCACATTGCCGACCACGCCGCCCAGCGCGGCGCCGCCCAGCGTGGCGCCCGGCCCGCCGATCAAGGTCGCGCCCGCGACCCCGCCCACGCCCGCACCGATGGCGGTGTTGCGCTGCTTGGCGGTCATGTCGGCGCAGCCCGCGGTGGCGAGCAGCGTGGCCAGCGCGAACGACAGGGTAAGGGTACGCATCGAGAGCTCCTTGTACGGGCGAGAGGTAGTTCGATTGTGCGGGGGCATGGCACACGGCAGGCAGACGATGGCCACCTATGTCGGTGTCAGATAAATCCCACATGGGTCGCCGCACCGTTGGCGACGGCGGCGTGGCGCGACACCTTGTCATCGGTGCGCGTTAGACCTCGGGCGCGCCACTGCGAGCCCGACCATGCTGCCGATTCTCATGCCGCTTCTCCTGCCGATCCGCCTGCCGATCCCCCTTCGCCTCTGCGCCTTGCGCCGCCCCTTCGCGGCAGCGCTGCTGCTGTGCCTGAGCCCGCTGGCATGGGCGGCGCGGCCGCTGGTCACCGACGACGCGCGCATCGTCGATCCGCAATCGTGCCAGCTCGAATCGTGGCTGCGCTTCAACCGCGACGGCACCGAGCGCTGGGCGCTGCCGGGCTGCAATTTCACCGGCAACTTTGAATGGACGTTCGGCGGCGCGGTGCAGCGATACGGCGACGGCCCCGGCAACGCGATCACCGATCTGCAGTTCCAGGGCAAGACGGTGCTCAAGCCGGTCGAGACCAACGGCTACGGCGTCGCGCTGACGCTCGGCATGACCGAATATCCGAAGGCCGAGCGGCGCAGGACCCCGGGCGGCCTCTATCTGAATCTGCCGGTGACGGTGTCGATGCGCGACGACCGCCTGCTGCTGCATGCGAACCTCGGCGCCACCCACGATCGCGCCGAACGGCAGACCCGCATGACCTGGGGCGTGGCCGGCGAGGCGGCGGTCAGCGAGCGCTGGGCCATGATCGCCGAGAGCTTCGGCGAAAGCGGAGACAAGCCGTGGATCCAGCTGGGCGCCCGGGTGTGGATCGTGCCGCAGCGCGTCCAGGCCGACATGACCTGGGGCACGCAGCTGAACCAGCCGCGCGAGACGCGCTTTGTTTCGATCGGCCTGCGCCTGCTGTCGCCGAGCTGGGGCAACTGATCCCGGCCGGCGTACCGGCTCGCGCTTGCGCACGTCGACGATTTAGTTATACTCCATAACAATTCGTCGACCATCAAGATCGAAAGCGGATCGCCCGTCGCGCGCAGGTCCGCCACAGGAGACACCATGCGCATCGCCATCGCAGGCGGCGGCATCGGCGGGCTGACGCTCGCGCTGCTCTGCCATCGCCACGGCATCGACGCCGAAGTCTGGGAAGCCAGCGAATCCCTGAAGCCCCTCGGCGTCGGCATCAACCTGCTGCCCCATGCCGTCCGCCAACTGGCCGAGCTCGGCCTGCAGCCGGCGCTGGCGCAGATCGCGATCGAGACCAGCTCGCTGTCCTACTACAACAAGTTGGGCCAACGGATCTGGCACGAGCCGCGTGGACTCGCCGCGGGGTATCCCTATCCGCAGTTCTCCGTGCATCGCGGCGAGCTGCAGATGCTGCTCTATCGGACCGCGGTGGAAAGGCTCGGCGCCGAGCGCGTGCATACCGGCCATGCCTTCGAGACGGTGCACGACACCGGCGCGCGGCCCGGCTCGCCGGTGCGATTCACGCTGCGCCGGCGCGCCGACGGTGCCGAGGTGCAGGCCCGCGCCGACGTGCTGGTCGGCGCCGACGGCATCCATTCGGCGGTGCGGCGGCAGTTTTATCCGAGCGGCGACGAGCCACGCTTTTCGCGGCGGATGCTGTGGCGCGCGGTCACCGAGGCGCCGCCCTATCTCGGTGGCCGCTCGATGTTCATGGCCGGCCACCAGGACCAGAAGTTCGTCGCCTATCCGATCTCCGAGCCGCTGCGACGGCAGGGCCGTTCGCTGATCAACTGGATCGCCGAGCTGCGCGTGCCGGACGACGCGTCGGACACGCCGCCGCGCAGCGACTGGAACCGGCAGGTCGACAAGTCGGTGTTCCGCGAGGCCTTTGCCGGCTGGCGCTGGGACTGGATCGACATTCCGGCGCTGATCGACGGCGCTGCCGCGATCTACGAATTTCCGATGGTCGACAAGGACCCGCTGCCGCGCTGGACCTTCGATCGCGTCACGCTGCTCGGCGACGCCGCGCATCCGATGTACCCGATCGGCTCGAACGGCAGCGCGCAGGCGATCGTCGATGCGCGCCATCTGGTCGACTGCCTGCTCGGCACGCCCGATACCGGTTACGCGCTGCGCGAGTACGAGGCGGAGCGGCTGCCGCGCACGGCGGGCATCGTGCTGCGCAACCGGCTCAACGGTCCCGAGCAGGTCATGCAATTGGCCGAGCAGCGTGCGCCGCAGGGCTTCACCGATATCGAGCAGGTCATTGCGCGCAGCGAACTCGAGGCGATCGCATTGCGCTACAAGCAGTTGGCGGGATTCGATCGCCAGTCCGTGCAGGGCGGCGCCCGCTGACCGCCCGCGCCATCATAAAAAAGGGAGACATTCGATGACACTTCGCCGCACCACGCTTGCGCACCTCGTTCTGGCGCTCGCCGCCACCGGCGCGCTTGCCGGCCCCGCGCTGGCCGACGTCACCGTCGGCGTCAGCATTTCGTCGACGGGGCCGTCGGCATGGCTGGGCATTCCGCAGAAGCAGTCGCTGGGCCTGCTGCCGCAGCAGATCGCCGGCGAGACGATCCGCTATGTGGTGCTCGACGACGGCTCCGATCCGACCCAGGCGACCAAGGTCGCGCGCCGCTTCGTCAGCGAGGACAAGGTCGACATCATCCTCGGCTCGTCCGCGGTGGCGCCGTCGATTGCCATCGCCGAGGTCGCCGACGAGAGCAAGACCGTGCAGCTGGCGTTCTCGCCGATCGAACTGAAGCCCGGCCGCGGCGAATGGACCTACCGGCTGGCCCAGCCGATCAGGCTGATGGCCGAGGCCGTCGCGGCGACCGCCAAGGCGAAGGGGGTCAAGACAATCGGCTTCATCGGCTTTGCCGACGCCTATGGCGAGACCTGGCTGAAGGAATTCACCACCGCGGCGGCGGCCAACGGCATCCGCGTCGTCGCCACCGAGCGCTACGCGCGCTCGGATACCGCGGTCACCGCGCAAACGCTGAAGCTGATCTCGGCGCGCCCGGACGCGATGCTGATCGCCGGCGCCGGCACCGGCGCCGCCCTGCCCCACACCACGCTGCGCGAGCGCGGCTATCGCGGGCCGATCTACCACACGCACGGCGCCGCCACCAAGGACCTGATCCGCATCGGCGGCAAGGCGGTCGACGGCGCCATCCTGCCGGCCGGACCGGTCATCGTGCCCGAGCAGCTCGCCGCCGACAGCGCGCCGAAGAAGCCGGGCCTCGACTACGTGAGCCGCTACGAGAAGCAGTACGGCGCGGAGAGCCGCACGCAGTTCGGCGCGCATCCCTACGATGCCGGCCTGGTGCTGCAGCGGATCGTGCCGGTCGCGCTGAAGCGGGCCAGGCCGGGCACGCCGGAGTTCCGCGCGGCACTGAAGGCGGCGCTCGAAAGCGAGCGCGAGATCGTGGTCTCACACGGCGTGCTGAACTACACCAGCCAGGACCACTTCGGCTTCGACCAGCGCGGCCGCGTGATGCTGACGATCGACAACGGCAACTGGAAGCTGCTCAAGTGAGCGCCGCATCGGCATTGGCCGGCTTGCCGACGCCGAAGTTCGAGCATGTCGCCGACTTCAGCTTCCGCCTGGATCCGGCGATCGAGATCGGCGCCAGCGCGGTGGGGCAGCGGCGCGTGATTCCAATTCTCGATGGGGTCGTCGATGGACCGCTGCTGCGCGGCCGTGTGCTGCCCGGCGGCGCCGACTTCCAGCTGGTCCGGCCGGACCTTGGCGACGGCGTCACGGTCGCGGAGATCGAAGCGCGCTATGTCGTGCAGACCGATGACGGCGCACGGATCTACATCGTCAACGCGGGCCTGCGCAGCGGTCCCGCCGATCTGCTGGCGCGCCTGTCCGCAGGCGAGACGGTCGATCCGTCGCGGATCTACTTCCGCACCGCCCCGCGCTTCGAAACGCAGGCGCCCGCCTATCGCTGGCTGATGCAACACACCTTTGTCGCCACCGGCGCGCGGTTCCCGGACCGCGTGCAGATGCGATACTTCCGCGTCGCCTGAACGGATCGCGGGCTTCGCGTCCGCCATCCCCTGCTCCATGTCCGCTTCGCCGCCCTCCTCGCCGCCCTCGCCCTCGTCCCCTTCTTCCCGGGCCGCGCGCAAGACCCGCGATACGCTCGCGCCCGACCCCGCCACCGAAGCCGGCGGCTTCGATCCGCATCTGCCGGACGTCGACTACGGGGTTCTGGACGGCCTGATCGGCTACGCGATCCGCCGCGCGCAAATCCGGCTCTACGAAGACTTCGTGCGCTCGCTGGCGCCCTGGAACATCACGCCGCCACGCTTCTCGGCACTGGTGCTGATTTCGCGCAATCCGGACCTGAAGCTGACGGACCTGGCCAGGATCATGGGCATTGCGCGTTCGGGCGCCGTGCTGCTGGTCGATGCGCTCGAGGAGATGAAGCTGGTGGCGCGACGGCCGTCGGCCAACGATCGACGGGCGTTCAGCCTGGTGTTGACGGCGGCGGGACGCCGAACGCTGGAGGCGGCAACCCGGGCGGTTTGCGACCACGACGTGAAGATGGCGCGCGCCCTGTCGGAGCAGGAACAGCAGACGCTGAGGGGGCTGTTGGCGCGACTCGGCTGATGCTCTCGCCTCCCCGACAGCCGCCGGATATCGCGACGCCGCCCGGGGTCGCCGAACCATCGGTTCAAATTCTTTAGCGGCCGCCACGATTAGAACAGCGGCGTCGCAGTGCGGTGGGTAGGCTTCGCTGTCCTGAAGCCCCAGCCAACGTTGCCGTCCATCGTTGGCGTTTCTCCACCCCACCGCCGCGACGACATGTTCCGTATCTTTGCCCAGCCTCGCTCCACCGAAAATCCCGCCGCCTCCCTCCCGGACACCAGTTCAATCCGCTCCGAAGCCCATCCTCAGCCGCATGAGATCGAGCCGTCCCGCGTCGATGCCGCGGCCGCCAATGGCGCGCAACACGTGCAACCCACCGGCGCTGTCGAGCACCCGCCGGCGCCCCGTGTGATCGACCTGCTCGATGCCGGCTGGCAGGAGCTCACAAACGCGGTGCATTCGTTGCCGGATACGAGCCGCAAGGCCGAGATCCTGAGCAGCGCGGCACGATGCGGCAAGAAGATCGCGGATGCCCAGTCTGCCGCTGCCCGCATCGAAGCATGGGATCTGCAGCAACGCAACGACGTACGTATCACGCGCCAGGAACTGCTGCGGCTGCGTGCCGATATCAAGCAGTGCGCGAAGTCGGTGGGCGATGCGCTGGCCGACCTGGATCAACTGGCCACCGATGTTCGCGACTATCCGGACAACGAGGCGCCCGGCGCCAAGGCCATCCTGTTGCTGGGCATCGCCGGCATCGCCAGCGCACTGGCGATGCTCGTCGTCACGGTCGCCTTCCCTCCTCTCGGTCTCGTGCTGCTCGGAGCGCTCGCTGCCGGGGGCGCGGCGGGGGGCGGCTATCTGATTCACAAGATATGTCAGGCCGCGTCCGCTCACGAGGGCTTCGAAAGAGCGAACAGCGACGTGTCCGGCGCCCTCCGGCAATCGCTCGAACAGGCCAGGGCCCTGGAAGCCCGGTTCAACGACGAATTGCTGCCCGCGTTGATGCGGAACGCGAAGCTCCGATCCACGGAGGACCTGCAGGAATTCTTCGCCGACCAGATGGCGCTGAATCGGTTTGCCAGTTATGGCGATGTCACGAAGCAAAGGGCGGAATGGCGGCGGGATCTGATTGCTCAGTTGCAGGCCGACATTCCAAGGGATCAGTCGGAACTGGTGTATCCGTGCGAGATCGCCAACGAGCGATTGATTCCGCCAGGCTTCGGTGAGGGGCTTGCAGGGCTGCCGGTGGAGCAGCAGCAGAAGGAGATCCAGAATCGTCTGCCGGGGGCTGTGGATATCGCCATGGAGAAGATCCACGCGGCCGCCGAGGGCAACGATGACACGTTCGATGCCCTGCTGTATCTGATCACGCAGCGGCCCCGCAGCGCGGTGGAGAACGCGGCGACGATCGCGCTGGCCAGGGCCATTGGACTTCCCGAGGCGATCACGACCGCCGCGGGGCAAAAGATCAACCTCGTGCAGATAGCGTGCGATGAAAGCGGAAGAGCGATCGGCGGCACGATCACCTACAAGCTATACCAGCCGGCGCCCGACATCGGCACCGCGTTGCATATCATGCCGCTGGCGGCCGGCAACATCGTGCCGGCGCCGGAAGATGCCGGTCTTCGTGCTGTCGCGACGTTCGCGTTGGAAGGCCGGAGCATCAAGATCACGTCGCTCAAGTTCAAGGCGACGCTTTCCATCCTTGCAGCCTGCGCCGAAATGTTCGCGCACGAGATCGACCGGTTGGCGCAGTCGGGCGACCCGCGGCATTTTGTGTTTGACGAGAAGCCGTCCAGCAGCAACGTTCCGGTACCCGGCGATCTGTCCGCTGGCGGCGGCTGAGCACTGACGAGCGAGCCCGATCGGCAGACCGGATCGGCTCGACGGCGGTATCGGGGCAATCCATGATTCAAACCTGGGAGGGAACTGCATATGCCATTGGTACCGACAGCATCGACGCACACGGCCAGGCCGCACGATCTCTACGGAACGGACCATCACGACCGGCCACATTCCAATCGACCCGGATATCTGGGCGCCCTGCCGACGGAATTGAAGCTCGCGGTGATCGATGCCGATCCGGACGCCGCGCTTGCCTTGATGGATACCACGCACGAATTCGAGGTGCTGGTTTGCGGCGGACCACTGCGCCCGCTTTTCCAGTACTTCGAACGGTCGCCCGGCCGCCTGCGGTCCTTCTTGCAGGCAGGTATCCGCTCGGGAAAGACGGCCAGCCAATTCGTGCGCCTGGCGACGGTATTCGACGAGGTGACGAGCGCCCCGCCCGAATGCATTCGTTATGCCGCGCGATACCTGGTGGAGTTGGGAATGCTGACTCCACGAATCTACAACGCCATGTGTCCCGAATTCGTGCATCTGCTGTGCGACAAGGACACGTTGACGTTCTCGTTTTCGCGCCGCTTTCCCTTGCTCAGCGAAGGCGAGTTGGCCGAGCATCAAAACATGCTGCAGCCGTACGCCGACGAGCACGCGGTCAATCATGTTTCCGAACTCGATATCGTCCTGCTTCGTATTGCACCCGCGCTCGGTGAAAGAGGACTGCTCGGACTTGCTTTTGAACAGTTGTTCGATCGGGACCGCTTCGGCCGCTTTCTGGTCCCCAACGGATTCGCTGATCGTGAGGAGGCCTACACGTATTCAAGAATCGACTCGGCGGCTCTTGCACAAATGTTGAAGCGGTTCTATTGCGCGCTGGACCTTCGGGTCATCAATTTCGACCGAAGCGCGCGGGATGGTGCCCTCTACCGGACCGCCTTCGGCAGCGCGGGAAGCTCGTCCGCCGGCTGTCAATCCACGGCGTCGCAGTCATCGCCCCGTGTCCGTATTCTTCCCGGGGCAGGCAGGCGTCACACTCGGGACGACCAGCGAATCTGGCTGTTTCAGCTGTTCCGCCAACTCTGAAGCCAACGCACGGAAGCCGGGATCTGGCAGCGCTTCCTCGCCACCATGAGCAGGTGAGTCGGGCATCGGGGTCGCATCGTTGCAGACGACTACGGTACCATGCTGCCCATGCCTGCTCGCCCCCTTCTCGCCCGCAGCATGGTGCCATTCCTGGCGTTTGCCCTGGCAATCGGCGCCGCTGCCAACTCCGAAGCCGCCACCAAGCGGTCCAAGTCAAAGGCCGCCGCTGCCAAGGCAGCGGGGCCCTCGTCGTCGACAAGGGTGGCGGCATCCAAAGCCAGGCTGCTGTCGCTCGCACAGGATCAAACGGGCCTGCCACCGTCCGTGCTGCTGGCGTTGCGGCAGGCGGGCGTACCGCTTTCCGCCACCAGCTTCTACGTCGTCCGCCAAGGCGCGCCGACGGCCACCGCCAGCTGGAACGCCCAGACGCCGATGAACCCGGCCTCGACGATGAAGCTGATCACCACGTTCGCCGGCCTGCAACTGCTGGGCCCGAGCTACCGCTGGCAGACCTCGCTCTATGCGGATCGCGAGCCGAGCGCCGACGGCGTGGTCGGCAACGTCTATCTGCGCGGCCAGGGCGACCCGAAGCTGGTACCCGAGGAAATGGCCAAGCTGGTCGCCGGGGCGCTGCGCGCGGGCGTGACCACCATTGCCGGCGACATCGTGCTCGATCGCAGCTACTTCCAGAATGGCCTCGACAATGGCGGCGCCATCGACGGCGAGACCCATCGCGCCTACAACGTGGCACCGGACGCGCTGCTGTATTCGTTCAAGACCCTGTCCTTCACGCTGACGCCGGATGCCGCCACGCAAACGGTCGGCGTCTCCGTGATGCCGCCGCTGGCGCAACTGCGCGTGGACAATCGGCTCGCGCTGACCAACGGCCGCTGCGGCGACTGGCGCGCCGGCGCGACGCCGACGCTGTCGCCGCAGACGGACGGCACCGTGGTGGCCGCGTTCGATGGAAGCTACTCGGCGGATTGCGGCGAGCAGGTGCTGAACTTCGCCGCGCTCAGTCATGACGACTTCATCGGCGGCGGCTTCATCGCGCAATGGCTGGCGGCCGGCGGTACCTTCGCCAGGCCGCCCGCGGTCCGCAGCGGCCGCGTGCCGCGGCCCGCGTTCCGGCTGACGCGCCACTACGGCATGCCGCTGGCCGACATCGTCCGCGACATCAACAAGTACTCCAACAACGTGATGGCGCGCCAGCTGTTCCTGACCGTCGGCGCGGAGATCGATCGCGGCGGCCCGGCCAGCACCGCGCGCTCGGCAGCGGTGATCCGCCGCTGGCTATCGCACCAGGGCCTCGACATGCCGGGGCTGACGTTGGACAACGGCTCGGGACTGTCGCGGCAGGAACGCATCAGCGCCTACGATCTGGCGCGCCTGCTGCAACAGGCGCTGGCGAGCGAAGCGGCGCCGATCTTCGTGAACTCGCTGCCGGTGCTGGGCGTGGACGGCACGCTGCGCAACCGGCTGACACGCAGCAGCGCGGCCGGGCATGGCTATCTGAAGACCGGCACGCTGGCCGATGTGCGCGCCATCGCGGGCTATGTGGATGCGGCCGACGGCGAGCGCTATGTCGTCGTCAGCCTGATCAACCATCCGAATGCATCGCAGGCGCAGCAGGCGCATGACGCGCTGCTGGAGTGGGTGTATCGGGGCGCGCCGGCGTCGGCGGCGCATTAACGGTCCAAAGCACTACGGTCTGGAGCACCAACGGACCACGGCACTAACGCATTGACGCACTGACGCACTGACGCATTGACGCACTGACGCATCGACGCATTCCCGCACTAAGGCATTCACGCACCGGCGCACCAGCGCGCCGCCACCGGCCGCCCAGCGCTAGTCCTGGAACGCGGCGGCGGCCCGCTGCAGGCGGTCCCGTACGCCCGCCCACTCGTGCCCCTCGGGCAGGGGCTCGACGTACAGCCGGGCGAAGCCTTCCTTGTCGAGCCGGCGCAGCAGCCGGTACAGCTCCCGCGCATAGGCCCTGGCATCCGCCGGGGCCTGCACCCACACGCAGCGGGGATCGTCCGCCGGCGCGGCGGCGACCCAGGCCACGCGGGCATCGGCCGGCAGCGTGGCGAGGTCGCGTGCGAGCGCACGCGTATCGGCCAGATACAGAGGCGTGCGCGGCGCGTAGTGGGCCTTCAGCGTGCCGGAGGCCCGCGGCGCTGCCGCATCGGGCGGCAGCGGCGCGGTGCCGAGCACGTCGGCCATCATCGCCGGCGTGATCGCGCCCGGGCGCAGCAGCACCGGGCCGACGCCCTGGTCAAGCCGCGACAGGTCGACGATGGTCGATTCAATGCCGACCTCGACGCCATCGCCCTCGAGCACATAGACGCTGTCGCCGAATTCCTCGCGCACATGCTGCGCGGTGGTGGGGCTGACTTGGCCGAACTTGTTGGCCGACGGCGCCGCGATGCCGCCGCGGCCGCGCTTGAAGCGCGACAGCAGCGCCTGCGCGACCGGATGCGAGGGGCAGCGCAGGCCGATGCTGTCCTGCCCGCCCGCGACGTCGGCGGGGATATGCGCGGCACGTTTCAGGATCAGCGTCAGCGGCCCGGGCCAGAAGGCATCGATCAGGCGCTGCGCGGCCTCCGGTACCTCGTCGGTCCAATGGCCGATGTCGGCGCCGTCGACCACGTGAACGATGATCGGATGGTTGGACGGCCGTCCCTTGGCCGCGAAGATGCGCGCCACCGCCTCCGGGTTCTCGGCATCGGCGCCGAGGCCATAGACGGTTTCGGTCGGAAACGCGACCAGCTGCCCGGCCTCGAGCAGGCGCGCGGCCTCGTCGAGTTCGGCGGCGGTCGGCATGCGGGAGGCATCGGAAGCGGCGGCCATCGTCATCACCCTGTGCAGGACATCAGGGCGCGATATGCAGGATCTGCAGCGCCGCGTCGAAGGCGCGCTGCGCGTCTTCGGCACGCTCGCCGATGCAGTTGACGTGGCCCATCTTGCGTCCGGGCCGCGCATCGCTCTTGCCGTACAGATGCAGCTTGGCGCCGGGCTGGCCAACCACCGCATCCCACGCCGGCTCGCGCTCGAGCCCGTATTCGTACCAGACGTCGCCCAGCAGGTTCAGCATCTTGCCGGCCGAATGCTGGCGCGTGCTGCCCAGCGGCAGCCGGGCCATCGCCCGCACCTGCTGCTCGAACTGGCTCGTCTCGCACGCATCCATCGTGATATGGCCGGAGTTGTGCGGGCGCGGCGCCATCTCGTTGGCGACCAGGCTGCCGTCCTGCAGCACGAAGAACTCGATGCACAGCACGCCGACATAGCCCATCTCGCCGGCGATGGTCGCCGCGGCGGCACGCGCGCGGTCGGCGATCTCGGCCGACACCTGGCGCGACGGCATCACCGTCGAGAACAGGATGCCGTCGCGATGGACGTTCTCGGCCAGCGGCCAGGTCGCGGTCGCGCCGTCGACGCCGCGTGCGGCCAGCACGGAGACCTCATAGGCCAGCGGCAGCATCTGCTCCAGCACGCACGGCACATGCTGCATCGCGTTCCAGGCGGCGCGCACGTCCTCGCGGGTCTTGACGCGGGCCTGGCCCTTGCCGTCGTAGCCCATGCGCGCGGTCTTCAGGATGCCCGGCAGCAACTGTTCGGGCAGCTGGTCGATATCGGCATCGTGCTGGATCACCCAGTGCGGGGCCGGCGGCACGCCGGTGCGCTCGGCGCAGGCGGCGAAGAACTTCTTCTCGCCGATGCGGTTCTGCGCGATCGACACGCAGTGGCCGCGCGGCGCGACGAACGCGCCGAGCTGCTCCAGCCGCTCCAGCGACATCGACGGCACGTTCTCGAATTCGGTGGAGACCGCCTGGCACAGCTTCGCCATCTCGGCCAGCGCGGCCTCGTCGGTGTAGGCCGCGCAGATATGCCTGTCGGCGACCGCGCCGGCCGGGCTGTCCTGGTCGGGATCGAGCACGCAGACCTTGTAGCCCATCGCCTGGGCGGCGTGGGTGAACATCCGGCCCAGCTGGCCGCCGCCGAGCATGCCGAGCCAGGCGCCGGGCAGGATCGGCGCGTTCGGACCGCCGACGCCGAATTCGGCGCGCGACTCCGGCGTGTGCGCTTCGATCAGATGGGGATGGATATCGGTGGGCATGCTCGTGCGGATTCCAGGGGAACGGTTCGCGGCCGCCGGCGACGGCCGCGGGGCGTGATTCAGCGAGTCGGCAAATCAGTGAATCGGTGACTCAGTCAATCGGTGAAGCGGATCGGCGTCGGGCGGTCACAGCGGCAAGGTCATCGCGCGCGCCGCTTCGGTCTGGCGCGTGCGGAACGCTTCCAGCGCCGCGGCCAGCGCGTCGTCGGTGGCCGCCAGCGTGGCGATCGCGTGCAGCGCGGCATTGGCCGCGCCCGCCTCGCCGATCGCGAAGGTGGCGACCGGCACGCCCTTGGGCATCTGCACGATCGACAGCAGCGAATCCTCGCCGCGCAGGTATTTGGACGGCACCGGCACGCCGAACACCGGCACGATGGTCTTGGCCGCGATCATGCCCGGCAGGTGCGCGGCACCGCCGGCGCCGGCGATGATCGCGCGCAGTCCGCGCGCGCGCGCCGTCTCGGCGTAGCGGAACATCTCGTCGGCCATCCGGTGCGCCGATACCACCTGGGCCTCGAACGGGACGCCGAAATCCTTCAGCATCGCCACGGCGTGCTGCATCACGTCCCAGTCCGAGCTGCTGCCCATCACGACGCCGACCAGCGGCTTGTTTGTCTGGCTCACTTCCAATCCTTGCTTGCGTGGCGTGCCGGCGGCCGCCCGGTTATTGCAGTTCCTGCCCGGTCAGCCGGGTCAGCGCCTCGCGGTACTTGGCCGCGGTCTTCTCGATCACGTCGGCCGGCAGGGCCGGCGCCGGCGCGGTCTTCGGCCACGGCTTGCCGTCGATGCGCACCGCCTCGAGCCAGTCGCGCACGAACTGCTTGTCGAACGACGGCGGGTTGGTGCCCACCTGGTAGGAGTCGGCCGGCCAGAAGCGCGACGAATCGGCGGTCAGCACCTCGTCCATCAGCGTCAGCGTGCCGTTCTCGTCCAGGCCGAACTCGAACTTCGTGTCGGCGATGATGATGCCGCGCGTGGCGGCGTAGTCGGCCGCTTCCTTGTACAGGCGGATCGAGATGTCGCGCATCTGCGCGGCCAGCTCCTTGCCGATGCGCGCCTCGACTTCGGCGAAGCTGATGTTCTCGTCGTGCTCGCCCATCTCGGCCTTGGCCGCCGGCGTGAAGATCGGCTCGGGCAGCTTCTGCGCGTTCTGCAGGCCCGCCGGCAGCTCGATGCCGCAGACGCGGCCGGTCGCCTGGTAATCCTTCCAGCCGGAACCGGCCAGATAGCCGCGCACCACGGCCTCGACCAGGATCGGCTTCAGACGCTTGACCACCACCGCGCGGCCGCGCACCTGCGCGACTTCGTCCGGCTGCACCACGGTCTCGGCGGCGATGCCGGTCTCGTGGTTCGGCACGATATGGGCCAGCTTCCGGAACCAGAAGTTGGCCATCTGGTTCAGCACGCGGCCCTTGCCCGGGATCGGCTCGCCGAGGATCACGTCGAACGCCGACAGGCGATCGGTCGTCACGATCAGCAGCTTGTCGTCGCCGACGGCATAGTTGTCGCGCACCTTGCCATGGCCGAGCAGCGGCAGCGAGCGGATGGAGGACTGATAGAGAGCGTCAGACATAGAAATAGGTCGGCGAGCCGGAGAGAGGGAGAAACAATGAGGGGCTTCGTGCAGTCGCGAAGCCCCATCGGTCGATGCACTGGCCACGCCATGGCGTCGGCCATGGCCCGGCCCTCATGCGCTGAAGGCCGGGCCGCGACGGCTCAATGCACCGCTTGCCGCATGGCCTGATGCACGGCTTACTGCACCACCTGCGACAGCTTGCCCGACTTGTACTGCTCGGCGATGTCCTTCAGCGCGATCGGCTTGATCTTGCCGGCCTGGCCTTCGCAGCCGAACGCGACATAGCGCGCCTTGCAGACCTGCTTGGCGGCCTCGCGGGCCGGCTTCAGGTATTCGCGCGGGTCGAACTTGCTCGGGTTCTCGACGAAGAAGCGGCGGATCGCGCCGGTCATGGCCAGACGGATATCGGTGTCGATATTGATCTTGCGCACGCCGTACTTGATCGCTTCCTGGATTTCCTCGACCGGCACGCCGTAGGTTTCCTTCATGTCGCCGCCGAACTTGCGGATTTCTTCCAGCAGTTCCTGCGGGACCGACGACGAGCCGTGCATCACCAGATGGGTGTTGGGGATGCGGGCGTGGATTTCCTTGATGCGGCTGATCGCCAGGATGTCGCCGGTCGGCTTGCGGGTGAACTTGTACGCGCCGTGCGAAGTGCCGATGGCGATCGCCAGCGCGTCCAGCTGGGTCGCCTTGACGAAGTCGGCGGCCTGCTCGGGGTCGGTCAGCAGCATCGAGTGGTCGAGCTTGCCTTCGGCGCCGATGCCGTCTTCCTCGCCGGCCTCACCGGTTTCCAGCGAGCCCAGGCAGCCCAGTTCGCCCTCGACGGTCACGCCGACGGCATGGGCCATCTGGACGACCTTGCGGGTCACCTCGACGTTGTACTCGTACTCGGCCGGCGTCTTGCCGTCTTCGCGCAGCGAGCCGTCCATCATCACCGACGAGAAGCCCAGGTCGATCGCGCCCTGGCAGATCGCCGGCGACTGGCCGTGGTCCTGGTGCATCACGACCGGGATGTGCGGATAGGCTTCGACCGCGGCCTCGATCAGGTGGCGCAGGAAGTGTTCGCCGGCATATTTGCGGGCGCCCGCGGAAGCCTGCATGATCACCGGCGCATTCACTTCGTCGGCGGCCTGCATGATGGCCTGGACCTGCTCCAGGTTGTTGACGTTGAATGCCGGCAGACCGTAGCCGTTCTCGGCGGCGTGGTCGAGCAACTGGCGCATCGAAACGAGTGGCATGTCAGACTCCTAAGAAAAGAATGGGGTTCTCGGTATTGGGATGTTCTTCGGGCTGCCGGGCTGTCGCCACGGTCCGCCGCTATCGTGGCAAGTTTCCGTGGGGCGCGGCACCGGGCTGTGTTCCCCAGCGCACCGTGCTCGCCATCATGGTTTGCGTCATGGTTCGCGTCATCGGCATCGCCTCCCGCTTGATGGTCGGCCTTGTGGTCGCCCTTGTGGTCGCCCTTGTGGTCGGCCTCATGGTCAGCCCCAGGCTCGGCATCAAGCTCTCCGTCACAGCCCGACCCGGACGATCTTCAGCGTATTCGTGCCGCCCGGCTGCCCCATCGGCTCGCCGACCGTCAACACGATGAAATCGCCGCGCTGCACCACGCCCTTGGCGAGCAGCAGCTCCTCGGCCTGTTCCAGCGCGGTGTCGCGGTCGGTGCTCGATTCCAGCGGCAGCGGCACCACGTTGCGATACAGCTGCATCTTGCGCTGCGAGGCCAGGTTCGGCGTCATCGCGTAGATCGGCACATGGATGCGGTGACGGCTCATCCACAAGGCGGTCGCGCCCGAGTCGGTCAGCGCGGCGATGGCCTTCACTTGCAGATGATAGGCGGTGAACAGCGCGCCCATCGCGATCGACTGGTCGATGCGGGTAAAGGTCTGGTTCAGGAAGTCGGTGTCGAGCTGGACCACTTCGGACTTCTCGGCCTCGACGCAGACCGCGGCCATCGCCTCGACGGTCTCGACCGGATAGCGGCCGGCGGCGGTCTCGGCCGACAGCATCACGGCATCGGTGCCGTCGAGCACGGCGTTGGCGACGTCCGACACCTCGGCGCGGGTCGGCACCGGGTTGACGATCATGCTTTCCATCATCTGCGTGGCGGTGATGGTCAGCTTGTTGGCCTCGCGCGCGAGCCGGATCATCCGTTTCTGCAGCGCTGGCACCGCGGCGTTGCCCACTTCCACGGCCAGGTCGCCGCGCGCCACCATGATGCCGTCCGAGGCCGCGAGGATTTCCTCCAGCACGCCCGGCCGGATCGCCTCGGCCCGCTCGATCTTGGCGATCATCCGCGCCTTGTGGCCGAACTGCTGGCCCGCCACGGCGGCGAGCTGGCGCGCCATTTCCATGTCGGTGGCATTCTTCGGGAAGCTGACCGCGATATAGTCGGCGCCCAGCGCCATCGCGGTCTTGATGTCTTCCATGTCCTTGGCCGTCAGCGCCGGCGCCGACAGGCCGCCGCCCTGGCGGTTGATGCCCTTGTTGTTGGACAGGTCGCCGCCGACCTTGACGGTAGTGAAGATCTCGTTGCCGATCACGCGGTCGACGCCCAGCACGATCAGTCCGTCATTGAGCAGCAGCAGGTCCCCGGGGCCGACATCGCGCGGCAGGTCCTGGTAGTCGAGGCCCGCGCGCTCCTGGTTGCCGAGCTTGCAGCCGGCGTCCAGCACGAAGGGGTCGCCCGCCTTCAGCGTGACCTTGCCGTGCTCGAACTTGCCGACGCGGATCTTCGGCCCCTGCAGGTCGGCCATGATCGCCACCTCGCGGCCGCAGGCCTGAGCGGCCTCGCGCACCAGGCGCGCGCGCTCGAGGTGGTCTTCGGCCACGCCGTGCGAGAAATTGAGCCGCACCACGTCGACCCCGGCCGCAATCATGCGGGTCAGCATCTCGAGCGTGCTGGAAGCGGGGCCGATGGTGGCGACGATCTTGGTCGAACGGGTCATCTGGTTTCCTTGTCCTTGGCGTGTCGCGGCGTGTCGCGGCGGGTTGCCGGCGGGTCGCCGGCGAGCGCTGCAGCTGCGGCCGCGTCCTGCGTCCGGTGAACGGCGGGCGGCCGGGTCCGGCGCTCAGCCCGCGGCGCGCTGCTCCAGGACTTCGAAGGCCGGCAGCTTCTTGCCTTCGAGGAATTCGAGGAAGGCGCCGCCACCGGTCGAGATATAGCCGACCCGGTCCGCGATGCCGTATTTGGCGATGGCGGCCAGCGTGTCGCCGCCGCCGGCGATCGAGAAGGCCTTCGATTCGGCAATCGCTTCGGCCAGCACCTTGGTGCCGTTGTCGAACTGGTCGAATTCGAACACGCCGACCGGGCCGTTCCAGACGATGGTGCCGGCGGCCTTCAGCTGCTCGGCCAGCATCGCCGCGGTGCGCGGACCGATGTCGAGAATCATGTCGTCGTCGGCCACGTCCTTGACGTCCTTGACGGTGGCCGCGGCGTTGGCGCTGAACTCCTTGGCGCAGACCACGTCGACCGGGATCGGCACCGAGGCGCCGCGGGCTGCCATGATGTCGATGATGGCCTTGGCTTCGGCGGCCAAGTCCGGCTCGGCCAGCGACTTGCCGATCTTCAGGCCGGCGGCCAGCATGAAGGTGTTCGCGATGCCGCCGCCAACCACCAGGTTGTCGACCTTGTCGGCCAGCGACTTCAGGATGGTCAGCTTGGTCGAGACCTTCGAGCCCGCGACGATCGCCACCAGCGGCCGGGCCGGCTGGCCCAGCGCCTTGCCCAGCGCGTCGATCTCGGCGGCCAGCAGCGGGCCGGCACAGGCGATCGGCGCGTACTTGGCGATGCCGTGGGTGGTGGCCTCGGCGCGGTGCGCGGTGCCGAAGGCGTCGTTGACGTAGATATCGCAGAGCTTGGCCATCTTCTGCGCCAGCTCGTCGCTGTTCTTCTTCTCGCCCTTGTTGACGCGGCAGTTCTCAAGCAGCACCACCTGGCCGGGCGCGACCTCGACGCCGTCGACCCAGTTCTGCACCAGCTTGACGTCCTTGCCCAGCAGTTCCGACAGGCGCTTGCCGATCGGCGCCAGCGAATCGGCCGGCTTGAATTCGCCCTCGGTCGGGCGGCCCAGGTGGGAGGTCACCATCACGGCGGCGCCGGCGGCCAGGCAGGCCTCGATGGCCGGCACGGAGGCGCGGATGCGGGTGTCCTCGGTGATATGGCCGGCGTCGTCCTGCGGCACGTTGAGGTCGGCGCGGATGAACACACGCTTGCCGGACAGTTTGCCTTGGGAAATCAGGTCGGATAGACGCAGGACAGAGGTCATGGCTCTTGCGGGAAAGATCGGAAAAACCGGCATTTTACCTGAACGGGGCCCCCCTTTTGCGCAATTGCAACGGGGTTGCGACGCCCAGCGCACAAAGGCAGGTGAAACCCTCATCACATCCTGCTGACGGCCACGCGTCAAACCCGTACCATAGCTTCTCGGCCACCGCAGGCGCCCTCGGGCGCCGCCATCGAGAAGCCGTCCCAATCAAGAAGAAAGAAGAAAGAAGGTCGAAGCCGACCGGGCCGTCGCAAGAGCCTGGCGGCGCATTGCTTTGTCGTCGGAACCAGGGGTAGTCGATGAACCAACGGGAAGTCCATGGCGCAGACCATGGGCGGCGCCAGCCTTTGCACGTGCCGCCCGCCGCCCGCCGCGCCATCGCGTCGATGCGGAGGCGGCAATGAACGACAGCGACATCCACGACACGATCCGCGGGCTCTACGAGGGCATCGTCGATCCGCAGGCGTGGCAGCGCAGCCTGCAGAACCTGCGCCGCGCGAGCGGCAGCACCCAGATGGGCATGGTCGTACTGGACAGGCGCAATGACCGCATGTCGGTGACCGAGCTGGCCAATCCGGTCGAAGGCCTGGCTCAGGCGTACCAGCAGACCTTTCAGGCGCTGGACCCGGGACGATCCTTCGCGCCGCGGATGCCGGTCGGCGGCTGGTACATCGATGCGCGCGAGCTGGGTGCGGGCACCATCGCGCGGCATCCCTTCTACGGCGACTTCCTGCACCGCTACGGCATGGGCTCGGTGATGGCCTGCCCGGTCGATCGCCAGCCCTACTACGAGGTCTATTTCTCGCTGCAGCGGCCAGTCGATGGGCCGCTGTTTGCGTACGAGGACGCGCGGGCGCTGGACTGGGCGATTCCGCATATCCGCCAGGCGATGGCCCTGCGCGAACGCACCAGCGCGCTGACCGCGCTGCAGCGCATGTCGATGCAGCTGCTGGACCAGCTGGCCTTCGGCGTGATCGTCTTGACGGCCGACGCGCGCGTGCTGCTGCACAACAGCGAGGGCGAGGCCTGGGTGCGCCGCCTGGTGCCGAATCCGGCCGCGCCGCGCACCGGTACTGGCGCCGGCACGGGCGACGAATGGAAGCTGTCGCGCCC
>NZ_JCBAJO010000439.1:0-1406 GCF_059772245.1 Cupriavidus sp. R6-3 | reverse complement strand
ATCGCGTAGCCGCTGCCGCGCAGCAGTATCCCGAAGCCCTCGTCGACGCCATAGCGGCCGCGCAGGCCCTGCGTGCGCAAGCCGCGCAGCTTGTCGGCGTCGACCGTGATGGCGACGCCGGCCTGCTGGGCATAGCGTGTCAGCGCCTCGGCCAGCGGGCCGGCGGGGATGTCGTACTGGGCCTGCGCTGGTGTTGGTGTTGGTGTTGGCGCCTGCCGCGGCGTCTGCGTTTGCGTCTGCGCGTGGCCCCGCGCGGGCAGCGCCATGGCGCTCGCCAGCGCGGCGCCGACGGCAAGGTGGACCGTCAGCTGAACGGCGAGGGCGCGCGGATGCAGGCGAGGCCGCGCGGGCTCGGAATGGATGTGGCTCATGATGTCGCGGTTTCCGTGCTTTTGTTGTTCTTGTGCTTGACGGATGAGGGACAGCGACCGGAACCGGAAGGGCGGGATGGCGGTGTTTTCTCCCGTCCCCGCTTGCAAGGGGGCGAGGGAGAACACGATCGCGGCGCGTCGACTTACTGCGCCGCCGGCGCGTCCACCCACACCAGATATGGCGTCAACTGCCGCACCCGCACCGCGGGCAGCGCATTGGCCAGCAATTGCAGCGCCTGCTCGGTGTCGTCCAGCGGCAGTACCGCGAAGACGCGTATGTCGGCGATCTGCTTGCGGTCGTAGCCGATCCAGCCCGGGCGATGCCGATTCAGCGCGTCCAGCAGCTCGGGCAGCGGCTGGCCGCGGGCGATCAGCTGGTGGCGTTGCCAGGCCTGCTCGATGCTGCTCGCATCGACCCGTTCGATCGGCCCGAGGCCGGCCGCCGTCACCGCGACGCGTTCGCCGGCCGACACCACCGCCTGGCGCGGCTCGCTGTGCGCGCCGGTGGCGCGGGCCCGGACCTTCGACTCCAGCATCGTCAGCACGGTCCGGCCATCGTCGCGGTCGACGCTGAAGCGCGTACCGAGCGCCTCGATATCGGCCTGCGCGGTGCGGACCACGAAGGGCCGTGCCGGATCGCGCGCGACGTCGATCAGCACCTCGCCGCGGATCAGCTCGATCAGGCGGCGCCCCTCGTCGTAGCGCAGGTCCACCGCGCTGCCGCTGTTCAGCGTCAGGCGGCTGCCGTCGGGCAGCGTGTGGGTTTGCCATTGTCCGGTGCCGGTACGCAGATCGGCCAGCAGATAGGCCGGCGGCCACGCATGCAGCGACAGCGCGAGGACGGCGGTTGTCACCAGCGCGGCGGCCAGGGCGCCGAGATGACGTGGCGTGCGGCGGCGGCGCGACGGTTTGCCGTCCCGCATGCCGTCCCGCATGCCGGCGCGCACGCCGTCATGCGGCCCGTCATGCAGTCCATCATGCGGTCCGTCATGTCGTCGGTCATCTCGTCCGGCACGCCGCCCTTCATGCCGCCCG
>NZ_JCBAJO010000438.1:0-1419 GCF_059772245.1 Cupriavidus sp. R6-3 | reverse complement strand
AGTAGAGGAATGGACTGATTTCCCGTCGCGCGATCAGTACAAGGTCATCCGTTGCCTGACGTGCGGCGCGTCGTGTCCGGAGATGAATTGGAACACGCGGGCAGAGATACCAAAGTGCCATCCCGAGCTGAAATGACACTTTGATTCACATGAGAGAGACGAGTTTTGACGGAAGAAGCAAGAAAGGTCATCGCGAGAACGATGGGCCTATGGGGAATAGGAGGTAACTGTGGGGATCGCGCAAGAGAAGCGTGTAACGGCGAAAGAGGCGGCGGCCATCCTGGGAATCCCGCCGCACCAGATGTGTCGGCTGGACCCATACGGCGAAATCATCAAGCGGTTCAAGCTGACCAGAAAGACCCATGTGTATGACGTTGACTCGCTATATCTGTACCTGAACCTATGCCAGTCCAAGCCATTACAAAAGCCGGAAAGAAGCGACTTCGTTGGACGTTCGAGCGCGTCATTGGCGGCCAACGCATTCGGAAGACAAAGGTCTTCCCTGCTGGAACTAGCCAAGCAGACGCGGACAAGATAGCAGCCAAATGGGAGGCCGATCTTTACGCGGTTGCGGAGGGCGCAAAGAAGCGGCGGACGACCATCGGGGAATGCGTGGAACTACATTTCCGCGACAAGAGCAATGGATGGAAAGATGCCGAGAAGCGAGCCCGGATTCTGGAGAAATGGCGCGACCTGTACGACGAGCGGTACACGGACGAACTGCACCAGTGGTCGTTGGACTTCGCTGCCAAGCTGGCAGGCGAGGGGCTGTCTCCGGCTTCCGTGCGGAACGTGTTGGCCTACATCCGGGCGGCGGTCAAGTATGCGTACAAAGTTGGTTTGGCAGACGAAGACCAGACCAAGCGCCTCGTTATCCCAACCGTCAAGAATGAGCGTCATGTCTACCCACAGCGGCGGGACATGCTGCGGGTAGCGTGGGCTTGCGAGGATCGCCAAGTGCGGGCGGCAATCCGAATCGCCTTCTACTCCGGGATGCGTCGCAGCGAGATTCTCCGGGCCAAGGTGACGAAAGCCGGTTTCTCACTGGCCGACACGAAGAACGGGAAGCCGCGTATCGTGCCGATCCATCCGAGGATCGCCGTTCTCGCTCGCCGGGTGAAGTTCACAATTGACGGAGACAGGTTCTCGGGCCAGTGGGAGAAAGCGCGGAAGGCTGCTGGACTGCCGCATGTTCGGTTCCACGACCTGCGTCATGGAGCTGCATCCGAGATGATTAACCGGGGCGTCGATTTGTACACCGTGGGCGGCGTGCTGGGGCACAAGTCCGTGGTTTCAACGAAGCGGTACGCGCACCTACTAACAGACCGGCTAGCGGAGGCCGTTGGCCGCATCGGCAGAAAATTCCACACCACATAAGGCAACAAGGGCTAGCAGTCTCCCGCTAGCCCTTGTCAGTAC
>NZ_JCBAJO010000437.1:0-1432 GCF_059772245.1 Cupriavidus sp. R6-3 | reverse complement strand
CAGCCACGCGCAACCCGGCAGCGTCGCCGCCAGCAGCACCGCGGACAGCAGCATCAGCCCGGTCAGCCCGATCGGCCCGACCAGCCATCCCGACAGCAGCGGCCCGGTCAGCCCGCCGACGCTGGCGCCCGCCGCAATCACCGGAAACAGCCGGCGCGCCTGTTCGGGGCGGAACACGTCCGCCATCAGGCTCCACGCGACCGACACCACGAACAGATTGAACACCGACAGCCACACGTAGAACACCCGCGCCAGCCAGACATCGTCGGGCCGCGCGCGCGTGGCGAGCGCGAAGGCCAGCAGATTGGCGATGAAGAAGACATAGACCCAGGGCACGAAGCGCCGCCGCGGCAGCCGCGAGCTGCACAGGCCGTACAGCGGAATCGCGGCCAGCATCACGACGAAGGTCGCGGTGAACAGCCATTGCAGGTTCTGCACGCCGCCGGCGATGCCCATCGTTTCGCGCACTGGCCGCAGCATGAAGTAGCTGGCGAACAGGCAGAAGAAGAAGCCGAATGCCGCGACTACGGCCGCGTGTTCGCCCGGGCGGATGCCGAGCGCGCCGAGGCGGCCGGGGCCGTGGCCAGGGTCGGGGTGCGGAGGCGGGGCGGCTGCCATGCCCGGCGATTGCGGTGGACGGGCGCTAGGTCAGCAGCGCCGCGATGCGCTCGCGCTGCTGCGCGTCCGGCATGCGGCCGAGCGCCGCGCCGAGGTTGTCGCGCATATGGCGGGGATTGGACGTCGCCGGAATCGCCGCGGTCACCGCCGGATGGCTGACGATGAATTTGAGGAACAGCTGGCCCCAGCTGCTGCAATCGAGTTCGGCCGCCCAGGGCGGCAGCTGGCGTCCTTGCACCGCGCGGAACAGCCGCCCGTCCTGGAACGGCCGGTTGATCAGCACGCCGATGCCGCGCTGCCGGCACAGCGGCAGCAGCCGGCGCTCGGCCTCGCGCTCGCCCAGCGAGTAATTGATCTGCACGAAGTCGATCTTCTCGCTGCGCACGATCTGCTCGAGCCGCTCGTGCGCATCGGCGCGATAGTGGGTCACGCCGATATAGCGGGTCTTGCCCTGTTCCTGCAGCCGGCGCAGGAAACGCAGGTTCTCTTCCCAGTCGATCAGGTTGTGGACCTGCAGCAGGTCGACGGTGTCGCTGCCCAGCTCCTGCTGCGAGCGCGCCCATTGCGCCGGCGCGCTGCTGCTCGACGCCGAGATCTTGGTGGCGAGGAAGACCTGCCTGCGGCCATTGTGCAGCCGCAACAATTCGCCGGTGACGGCCTCGGCGGCACCATAGCTGGGCGCGGTATCGAGAACGGCGCCCGGCATCCGCAGCAGCAGCGACATCACCTCGGACAGCGGGCTCTGCTGCAGGCCCTGCGTCGGCGCGTCGAAGGTGTCGGCGGTGCCCAGGCCGATCACCGGCAGCGTTTCGCG
>NZ_JCBAJO010000436.1:0-1432 GCF_059772245.1 Cupriavidus sp. R6-3 | reverse complement strand
CGCATGCGCTGCACAAGGTCGATGGCTGCGCCAAATGCGCCAATTGCGGCTACGTCGGCGAGTGCGGCTGATGGCCCGCTGAATCCCCGATCGACCTCGCGCCCGTTCCCCTTGCCGGGCCCGGCGACAGGCCGCCGGCCGGCGGGTCGCCATTTGCTACAATCGCCGCCATGAGTTACCAAGTTCTAGCGCGCAAATGGCGCCCCAGGGATTTCACCACGCTGGTCGGCCAGGAGCACGTGGTGCGCGCGCTCACGCATGCGCTGGAACAGCAGAGGCTGCATCACGCCTACCTGTTTACCGGTACGCGCGGCGTCGGCAAGACCACGCTGTCGCGCATCCTGGCCAAGGCCCTGAATTGCACGGGGGCTGACGGCAACGGCGGCATCACCGCGCAGCCCTGCGGGGTCTGCAAGGCCTGCACCGAGATCGATTCGGGCCGCTTCGTCGACTACATCGAGATGGACGCCGCGTCGAACCGCGGCGTCGACGAGATGGCCCAGCTGCTCGACAAGGCGGTCTACGCGCCGACGGTCGGACGCTTCAAGGTCTACATGATCGACGAAGTGCATATGCTGACCAACCACGCCTTCAACGCGATGTTGAAGACGCTGGAAGAGCCGCCCGGCCACGTCAAGTTCATCCTCGCCACCACCGACCCGCAGAAGATCCCCGTCACGGTGCTGTCGCGCTGCCTGCAGTTCAATCTGAAGCAGATGCCGCCTGGCCATATCGTCAACCACCTCGACCGCATCCTGGCCGAGGAGGGCATCGCGCACGACGGCAATGCGCTGCGGCTGCTCGCGCAGGCCGCGCACGGCTCGATGCGCGACGCGCTGTCGCTGACCGACCAGGCCATCGCCTACAGCGCGGGCGAGGTGTCCGAGGCCTCGGTGCGCGGCATGCTCGGTGCGATCGACCAGAGCTACCTGGTGCAGCTGCTCGACGCGCTGGCCGCCGAGGACGGCGCCGCGATGCTGGCGGTGGCCGACAGCATGGCCGACCGCAGCCTGTCGTTCGCCGGCGCGCTGCAGGACCTCGGTTCGCTGCTGCACAAGATCGCGCTGGCGCAGGCGGTGCCGGCGTCGGTGCAGGAGGAATGGCCCGAGGCCGGCGAAGTGCGCCGCCTGGCGGCCGCCTTCGATCCGCAGGAAGTGCAGCTGTTCTACCAGATCGCCAATCTCGGCCGCAGCGAGCTGGCGCTCGCGCCGGACGAGTACGCCGGCTTCACGATGACGCTGCTGCGGATGCTGGCGTTCCGGCCCTCGGCGATGCCGTCGGCGCCGACGCCGGCAGGCCCGGCGACGGCCGGTGCGCGCAGGATGTCCGGCTCCGCGATGGCCGGTGTGGCCGGCGCCGCGGCGGCATCGGCATCGGCAGCATCGACGGCATCGGCTTCGGCAGCATCGGCTTCGCCGGTTCCGCACGGTTC
>NZ_JCBAJO010000435.1:0-1444 GCF_059772245.1 Cupriavidus sp. R6-3 | reverse complement strand
GGCGGGCTCCCACAGCAGCGTGTCGACGGTCAGCTGGTTGTCGGCGCCTTCGCGCCGATGCAGCAGCAGCGCCTGCGACTGGTTCAGCCGCAAGGGCTCGGCCGCGCCGGCCAGGCGCAGATCGACCGCGTTGGCGCGCAGCCGGGCCTGGCTGCGCAGCATCTCGCCATTGGCGAACTCGATGGTGCCGTCGCTGCTCAGCACGCCGCTGTCGACCCGCTCGAACAGGCTCAGGTAGCGCTGCACCGCGGGCAGCTGCAACTGGCCGATATCCCAGCTGGCCTGGCCGCGCCAGTTGCGCCAGTCGCCCTGCGCATGCAGATAGGTATGGCGGAAGGTGCCGGTGACCACCAGCGGGCGCGCGGCCAGCGCGGCCGAGCGCGCTTCCAGCCGCAGGTCGTGGCGGGCGCCGCTGCGGGTCGAACGCAGCAGGATGTCGCCGACCTCCAGCACCGGCAGGCCGCGCTGCTCGTCGAGCCAGCGGACCTTGCCGCCGGTCAGCGTGACCGAGCCCTGCGCCAGCAGCCAGTCGAGAAAGCGATGATCGTCGCCGCCGCTGCGGTCCTGCGTGCGCATCGGCATGCCCGCCACCTCCAGCCGGCCCTGCGCCGAGCGGTGCACCAGCACGTCGGCGTGGTTGGCGTCGAAGCGGGCGAAGCGCAACTCGAGCGTGCTCAGCGACTGCCAGGACAGCGCGCCCTGCAGCGTCTCGGCCGACAGCAGCACGCGCTGCTGGTCGTCGACCAGACGCACGCCGCGCGCATGGAAGGCCGGATGCCAGCCATCCCAGGTGGTTTCCAGCGCGGCGATGGTCAGGTGGGCCGACAGCGCCTCCGAGCCGCGTTGCTCCAGCCAGGCGCGTGCGCCCGCGGCCTGGGGCCACAGCACGAAACGCATCAGCAGGAACAGCACCGCGGCCACGGCCGCCAGCGTGACACCGATGCGCAGCAGCCAGCGCGCGATCCAGCCCCAGCAGCGGTGGCGCACCGCTGCGGCCACGGCGCGGCCGATGGCGCGCGGCGAGGCCTTCAGGGAGCGAAACAGCTGGCCGGCCCGGCGGCGCCAGGCCGAGGTCGAAAACGACTTGCCGGAGGGAGGGGAGGTCGAGGAAGCGGTACCGGAACCGGAACCCTGGGCCGCCGCGGCACCGGCGGGGGAGCCCGCGGACCCTGGGGTTGCTGCCGCGCCGCTGGACGGGGTGGGGCGTTCGGCGGGTGGGGTGGCGCGGCTGGACATGCGCAGATTATCCGACAATACTAGCCGCTCTCCAATTCGAAGCCAGCCCGGGCGGCGTTACCGGTGGCGCATGATTCCTCGCGCGGCGTTCCTCTGCCGCGATCCATCCAAGTGACAGGAATGACTTCCCCAGATATCGCGAGTTCCCAGGCGGGCGCCGGTCGGCATGCCGCCGACGCCGCCGTTGCCGTCGATGCCGCCACCGCGG
>NZ_JCBAJO010000434.1:0-1482 GCF_059772245.1 Cupriavidus sp. R6-3 | reverse complement strand
TGGAGCTGGCGCGCGAAACACGGCGTCCCGATCCGGGCCCGCGGTTCCAGCGTCAGCGTGGCCTGGCAGAGGCCGTGCTGTTCGGCCAGTTCGCGCAGCCGGGCATACGCGCCGGCGCGGCTGGCGCTGACGCCGAACAGGCCGCGATGCCGGCTGAAATCGGTATCGCGGTCCGAACGCAGGCGCGGCGCCATCAGGCCGTCCGGCAGTTCCCACGCGAACAGCGGCCCCTTGCGCCGCAACAGCGTGTTGTGCACCGGCTCAAGCTGCTTGACCAGCAGCGCTTCCTGCAGCAGCGCGCCGATCTCCCCGCCGGTCTCGCGCCATTCGACGCGCCGCACCGCGCGCGACAGCCGCAGGTCCTTGCCGTAGCGATAGTCGCCCGAGAAATGCGCGCCGATCCGCTGGCGCAGGTTGACGCTCTTACCGACGTAGAGCGGCGCGTCGTTGTCGCCGTGGAACAGATAGACGCCGGGCGCCTGCGGGACGTCGTCGAGCGCGGTCTCTTCCAGGCCCGCCGGCAGGCTGGCGCGCTTGACCAGCGAGGCGATCGCCGATTCGACCAGCTCGACTGAATAGAGTCCGTGCACCTGTTGCCAGAACTGCCACAACAGCTCGGCGTCGGCGAGCGCGTGGTGCCGGCCTTTCGGCTGCAGGCCGAAGCGTGCGATCAGCGCGTCCAGCCCGTGGCGCTCCACCGAGGGAAACAGCGCGCGCGACAGCCGGACGGTACAGAGCACGTCCGCGCGGAACGTAATGCCGGCGCGGGTGAACGATTGCTTCAGAAAGCCATAGTCGAAGCGGGCATTGTGGGCGACGAACAGCTTGCCCTGCAGCCGCTCGGCCAGGCTCTCGGCCAATGACTCGAAGGTCGGTTGGCCGCGCACCATCTCTTCGGTGATGCCGGTCATGCGCTGGATGAAGGGCGGGATCGCGCAGCCGGGGTCCAGCAGCGTGTCCCATTCGGTCACGCCGTCCGGGCCGACCTCGACCACGCCGATCTCGGTAATGCGGTCGCGCTGCGCGTCCGTGCCGGTCGTTTCCAGATCGACGAAGACGATCGGCCGGGCCAGGGCGGTCGCCAGGGTGACGGCGTCGAGCTGGCGCGGCGCGTCCGCGGGCAGGCGCTCCGCTAGATAAGTAGGCTGGTCGTGGTGGCTGGGCGGGTTCGGCATCCAGCGATTCTAAGCGCCGCGATCGCGTTGGGGCCTGATTGATCGATCGGCGGGGCCGGATTGATTCCATCGCTGGCGCTTGACTGATCCCATCCCTGGCACCCCATCGATTCGAGGAGTGATCGATGCGACTTGTGAAGCGGCATCGCGGGGTCCCGAAAAAAGCGCTTGCAATGGCTGTCACGCTCCCTTAATATTCGCCCCCTCGCAGCCGAACGGCGGCGGGGTTGGCGGGGAAGGCGAAAGCGCTGCGGTGCTGGAAGCCGCAGCAAAAAAGTGCTGGCAACCTGTTGACGAGAAGCGAAAT
>NZ_JCBAJO010000433.1:0-1546 GCF_059772245.1 Cupriavidus sp. R6-3 | reverse complement strand
GCTCCCGCATCGCCGCTGCCGGCAGCGCCGGTCCGTGGGGAGTCGAGCAGATCGGCCGGCGCGGCCGGATCGTTCTGCCGATAGACATCGCGCGCCAGGCACAGGTCTTCCCAGGCGCGGGCCTTGTCGGTCAGCGTGCGCAGCAGGTAGGCCGGGTGGTAGGTCACGACCACCGGGATGCCCTCGTAGCGATGCACCGTGCCGCGCAGCTTGCTGATCGGCGTGGTGGTACGCAGCAGGGTCTGCGCGGCGAAGCGGCCCAGCACGACGATCAGGCGCGGGCGCACCAGCGCGATCTGCCGGCGCAGGAAGGGCTCGCACTGCTCGACCTCGGCCGGCTCCGGATTGCGATTCCCGGGCGGCCGGCACTTGAGCACGTTGGCGATGAAGACATTGCGCCCGCGCGCCAGCTGCAGCGACGCCAGCATGTTGTCGAGCAGCTTGCCGGCCTGGCCGACGAAGGGCTCGCCCTGCCGGTCCTCGTTCTCGCCCGGGGCCTCGCCGATCAGCATCCAGTCGGCCTCGCGGTCGCCGACGCCGAACACCGTGCGGGTCCGCGTGCTGCACAACTGGCAGGCCGTGCAGCCGGCCACGCGCGCTTCCAGCGCCTGCCAGTCGAGCGTGGCGAGGTCGTCGGCGGGCGCGGCGATGGATTGGCCTTCCGACAGCGGCAGGCCATCGTCGGGCAGGCTCTGCATGATCGGCACGAGCGGGATGGTCGGCTGGCGCGGTGCCGGCGCGGCGGCGGCCATCGGGCTTGCCGCTTCAGGGCCCTGCGCTTCCTGGCTCAGCGCTTCACGGCCCAACGCTTCACGACTCGGCGCTTCGTTGGTCGGCGCTTCGCGGCTCAGTACTTCGCGGCTCGGCGCTTCACTGCCCGACGCTTCACGGCTCGGCCCTTCGTGGCTCGGCGCGTCGTGGCTCACCGCCTCGGCCAATGCCGACGCGGACTCGGGCTCGGCCTGCACCGCCTCGGCATGGCGCGGCACCCATTCGGTGCCGATGCCGAGCGCTTCGAGAAACAGCGTGCGCCGGTTCATGCCGATGCCCCCCGCGGGCCGCCCTGCTGCCCGTCCTGCTCCGTGCCCTGCTCCGTGCCCCAGCGGCGGCGCAGCACCAGCGCATCCTCGCGCCCGTCGGCGGCCGGATAATAGCCCTTGCGTCGGCCGATCGTCTCGAAGCCGGCGGCCTCGTACAGCGCCAGCGCGGCGGTATTCGACGGCCTGACTTCGAGCAGCACATTGGGCAGCCGATGCTGATGCGCGGTGGCCAGCGCCACGGCGAGCAGCAGCTTGCCGAGGCCCTGCCGATGGCGCGCCGGCTCGATCGTGATATTGAGCAAATGCATCTCGTCGACCACGGGCATCAGCACCGCATAGCCGGCGAGCTTGCCGGCCGGGTCGCGCAGTGTCAGCCCGATATGGCCGGCCTTGACCGAGTTCTCGAAATTGCCGCGGGTCCACGGATGGCTGTAGGCGCGCTGCTCGATGTCGACCACCGCGTCCAGGTCGCGCGCGCTCATGCGCGCCAGCGCCCAGCCGCCGGG
>NZ_JCBAJO010000432.1:0-1559 GCF_059772245.1 Cupriavidus sp. R6-3 | reverse complement strand
CGACCACCAGCACCACGCCGGCGACGATGCCGACGCCGGCCGCCACCGTATCGAGATGGGTCTTGCGGCGGAAGCTCTCCCAGCCGCTCTCGATGCGCGCGTCGCCGATCTCCAGCTCGATATTGCCCTTGCTGTCCACCGTGAACTCGCCGTCGCGCGGCATCGCCAGCACGGCATCGGCGGCCGGCAGCGTATTGTTTTCGCGGTAGTCCTTCAGGTCGTCGTAGGCGCGTCCGGCCTCGTCGACGAAGCGCGGCCCCTGGTCCGTCTCGACCTTGAACAGCATCGTGCGCGTGATGCCGCGCTCGCGGCTGGCGTAGACCACCGGCAGCAGCGTGACCCGCGCGTGCTCGCCGCCCTGCTCGATCAGCTGGTCGGCCACCACGTCGAGCATGTCGGCGTAATCGTCGTCGATGCCGGCAAAGATGTCCTGCTTGCGCAGCGTCTCCGTCTGCGCGTCGGCGTCGCCCGCAAGCTGGACCTCGGGCGGAATGCCGAGCGCCAGCCCCGCCATATTGCGGGCATGCGTGCGGCCCGCCATCTCGTAGGGCCGGCCGCCATAGTCGACGTAATGCTGGTTGATGACGCCCTGCGCCATCGCGCGCGGTTCGGAGACGAACAACTCGTACAGCGCCGCAGGGTCCTCACGCTGCTCGGGTGTCAGCGTCGCGGTCAGTGCGCGGGTCTCCTGCGCGGCGCCGGCCTGCGCGGCCTCCTGCACCAGTTGCTGGCGCGCGGCGTCCTCGTTGTCGAGCGCCTGTTGCAGCGGGGCCCAGGTTGGCGCGTCCTGCTCGCGCAGATAGGGATGTTCCTGCTTCCATGCCTGGTGCTCGTTGCGCAGCCGCTCGACGTCGTCGCTGGCCGCGCCGCTGTCGCGCTCGCTGCGATAGCGTTCGAGCTCGGCGGCGCTGGCCGAGGCCGTGGCACGCGCGCGCTCCAGCGCCTCGCCGGTGGAGATCACGGTCTCGTCCTTGTCCGCGTCGACACCGCGGTCGCGCGCGCGGTCCTCGGCCTCGAAGCGGGCGCCCAGCGCGGCCAGCAGCGCGCGATGGTCGGTGTCGACCTGCGCGGTGAGGCGGGTCAGTTCGGGGTCGTTGTTGGCGTTGTTGGCGTTGTTGGTATTGGGACCATTGGGACCGTTGGCGCCATTGGCATTGGCATTGGCATTGGCCGCCGCGTTACCGTCGCGGCGCGCCTGCGCGATGGCCTGCGCGTCCTGGTTCAGCGTCTCGTAGTCGCGCCACGCGGTGTCCTCCACCGAGATCGCCGACTGCAGCTGCGCATGCGCTTCCCAGACGCGCGCGGTAACCGGGTCCATTTCGACGCGCGCCGGGCCTTGCCCCGGGATCGACAGCGTCGTCGACGAAGCGGGATAGCTGCCATACTGGGTCAGCGACGGCGCCGAAAACTGCGCAGGGTACTGGACATACCATCGCCCGTTCTCCTTGACGGCAACCGGTGGCGAGCCGGGCGGCGCCAGCAGCGGTGCGGCGCTGGACGTGGTCGGCGTGGCCGAGCTGGCCGGCGTCGACGACGTGGTCGACGGCGATGGCGCGGAC
>NZ_JCBAJO010000431.1:0-1583 GCF_059772245.1 Cupriavidus sp. R6-3 | reverse complement strand
AGGCCACCGGCGGGCCGATCGCGGTGCGCGGCTCGGCCCGCACCATCCTGAGCGCGTTCGCGCAGGCCGGCGCGTGGGCGGTGCTGTCGATCGCGATCCTGCTGTGGCTGACGCTGCGCCGCTTCGCCGACGTGCTGCGCACGCTGGTGCCGCTGCTGGTGTCGGCGGTGCTGACGCTGGAGCTGTGCGTGGTGTTCGGCATCGCGCTGAACTTCGCCAACGTCATCGCGCTGCCGCTGCTGCTCGGCATCGGCGTCGCCTTCAAGATCTACTACGTGATCGCATGGCGCGAGGGCAAGACCGGCCTGCTGCAGTCCAGCCTGACCCATGCGGTGCTGTTCAGCGCGGCGACCACCGCCACCGCGTTCGGCAGCCTGTGGCTGTCCAACCATGCCGGCACCGCGAGCATGGGCAAGCTGCTGGCGCTGTCGCTGGTGTGCACGCTGGCCGGCGCGGTGTTTTTCCAGCCTATTCTGATGGGACGGCCGCGCCAGTCGCGCTGAATTGTCCGAGGCCGCGGACGGACCGACCACGACGCCACCATGATCGCCATGCCAGAGCCCTCGTCTCCTTCGCCCCTTTCACGCCATTGGCTCCTTTCACGCCATTGGCCCCGCTCACGCCTTTCGCCCCTTTTACGCCTTTCGGACTCTTCGTCTCCGTTGCCCGCGCCGGCAGCGCTGCACCGGCTGATCCCGCTTGCCGCGCTGTGCTGCGCGGCCTGCGCGACCGGGCCGAACGCCAATCCTGCCGACCCGCTGGAACCGCTGAACCGCGCCGTCCATACCGTCAACGACAAGATCGATACCTATGTCGCGGTGCCGGTCGCCAAGGGCTATCGCCGCGTCACGCCGCAGCCGGTGCGCACCGCGGTGACTAATGTCTTCAACAATTTCGGCGATGTCGGCAACGCGATCAACAACCTGCTGCAGGGCAAGGGCGTGGCGGCGGCCGAGAGCGTGATGCGGGTCGCGATCAATACCGTGCTGGGCCTGGGCGGACTGATCGATATCGCGACGCCGGCCGGGCTGCCGAGGCATCCGCAGGACCTTGGCCTGACGCTGGGCACGTGGGGCGTGCCCTCGGGGCCGTATCTGGTGCTGCCGCTGTTCGGGCCCAGCACCGTGCGCGATGGCATCGGCATGGCCGGCGACGTCTTCACCGATCCGGTGACCTATATGGATCCGGCCTGGCGCAACAGCCTGTTCGCGCTGCAGTTCGTCAATACGCGCAGCAATCTGCTCGATGCCACCACCCTGCTAGAGCAGGCCGCGCTGGACAAATACAGCTTCGTGCGCGACGCCTATCTGCAGCAGCGCCGCCAGCGGCTGCGCGGCGGCGAGTCCGGCGATCTGCCGGACTATGGCGACGAGGGGGACGAGGCAGACGGCGCGCCCGGCGCAGCGTCGCCAGCGACGGGGACGCCCGGACCCGCGGTCGGCTCAACGCCGGCGCCAGTTCCAACCCAAGCTCCAGCGCCCGCCCCGGCTCCCGCTGCAGCGCCGGCCCCAGCTCCAGTTCCAGTTCCAGTTCCAGTTCCAGTTCCGGTTCCGGCCCCGGCCCCGGCCCCGGCCCCAGTCCCA
>NZ_JCBAJO010000430.1:0-1622 GCF_059772245.1 Cupriavidus sp. R6-3 | reverse complement strand
GCCGGCCACCAGCCCGGCCCGCATACCGCCGGTCCCGACGACATGGCGGTGATGCCCTATACCTCGGGCACCACCGGCTTCCCCAAGGGCTGCATCCATACCCATCGGTCCGTGATGCACAACGTGGTCGGCGGCTCGACCTGGTCGGGCTCGGGCGCCGAGTCGGTGATCCTGTCGGTGCTGCCGCTGTTCCACGTGACCGGCATGCAGTACGGCATGAACGGCCCGATCTACAGCGGCGCGACCGTGGTGATGCTGCCGCGCTGGGACCGCGAGGTGGCGGGCCGGCTGATCTCGCGCTACCAGGTCACGCACTGGACCAATATCCCGACCATGGTGATCGACTTCCTGGCGAGCCCCAACCTGGCCGAGTTCGACCTGTCGAGCCTGCGCTATATCGGCGGCGGCGGGGCGGCGATGCCGCAGGCGATCGCCGAGCGGCTGCGCGAGCAGTTCGGCCTGAACTATCTCGAGGGCTACGGGCTGTCCGAGACGATGGCGCCGACCCACAGCAATCCGGCGGACCGGCCCAAGCTGCAGTGCCTGGGCGTGCCGACCTTCAACACCGACGCACGCGTGGTCGACCCGGTCACGCTGAAGGAGCTGCCGCCGGGCGAGGTCGGCGAGATCATCGTCTGCGGCCCGCAGGTGTTCAAGGGCTACTGGGGCAAGCCGGACGCGACGCGCGAGGCCTTCATCGAGTTCGAGGGCGAGACCTTCTTCCGCACCGGCGACCTGGGCCGGATGGACGAGGAGGGCTATTTCTTCATCACGGACCGGCTCAAGCGGATGATCAACGCGTCGGGCTTCAAGGTCTGGCCGGCCGAGGTCGAGAACCTGCTGTACAAGCATCCGGACGTGCAGGAGGCCTGCATCATCGGCACGCGCGACGCCTATCGCGGCGAGACGGTCAAGGCGGTGGTCGTGCTGAAGGCGCACGCCAGGGGCAAGACCACGGCGGACGACATCATCGCCTGGGCCAAGGACAATATGGCCGCCTACAAGTACCCGCGCGTGGTCGAGTTCGTCGACGCGCTGCCGAAGTCGGGGACCGGCAAGGTGATGTGGCGCCAGTTGCAGGAAGCGGAGAACGCGCGCCTGGGTTGAGGGCGCGCGGCGCCAGGGCGGGGCGGCGCGTCCTGCCCGGCCGCTCAGTGCCCGCGCACCCGCATCAGCATCTTCACCATCGTCTTGTAGCCGCGCTCGCGCGCATGCCGCGTGGGGGTGACGCCGTCGCGATCGGCCAGGTTGGCGTCGGCGCCCGCATCGAGCAGCAGCTGCACCACGTGCTCGTAGCGCGCGCTGCCGTCGCCGAGCACGATGGCTTCCAGCAGCGCGGTCCATCCCAGCGCATTGACATGATCGACCGGCACGCCGGCCTGCAGCAGCAGCTTGACCACCTCGGGGTTGCCATGCTGCGAGGCCGCCGTCAGCGCGGTGCCGCGATAGCGGTCGGTGCTGTGCGGATCGGCCCCGTGTGACAGCGTCAGCCGCACCAGCTCCACTTGCCCGCTGGCGGCGGCCAGCAGGAAGGCGCTGTTGGCCTGGTCGTCCTTGTGATTGACATCGGCCCCCGCGTGGATCAGCGCGCGGGCGGCCTCGCCATGCCGTTGATAGAGCGC
>NZ_JCBAJO010000043.1:0-29051 GCF_059772245.1 Cupriavidus sp. R6-3 | reverse complement strand
GGCACGCCGCAGCGCGTACCCGAAGCCGAAATGCAGTTCTCCTTCGACATGCCGCTGCGCGAGGCGCGCGACATGTTCGAGCGCGCCTACTTCGAATACCACCTGCTGCGCGAGCACGGCAGCATGACGCGCGTGGCCGAGAAGACCGGCCTGGAGCGTACCCACCTGTATCGCAAGCTCAAGCAGCTCGGCGTCGAGCTGAGCCGCAACAAGCCGGAGCCGGCCGAGCAGTAAGGATGACGATTCGGCGCGGCGGGGGGTTGACCAGTCCCATGCCCGCTGTTATAGTTTCGCTTCTTTGGCCCGGTAGCTCAGTCGGTAGAGCAGAGGATTGAAAATCCTTGTGTCGGCGGTTCGATTCCGTCCCAGGCCACCAGGTTGAAAGGAAAAACGGACGCTTCGGCGTCCGTTTTTCATTGGTGCCCTGATCTTTGGTGCCCTGATCTTTGGTGCCCTGATCTTTGGTGCCCTGATCTTTGGTGCCCTGATCTTTGGTGCCCTGATCTTTGGTGCTTCGCTTTTTCGGGCTTCCCGGGGCCATGCAATGTGGCCGCGGCGTTCCAGCGTCAAGCCGCCTGCGCTCACCATCCCGGCCCCGCTCCTGCGCCGCAATGCTCACGCTTCGTGCTGGGCAGCCACGTGCATCACGATTACCACGTCCGCTGGCAAAGCTTACAAGCGTTGGTATGTCTTACCCTGCCGGCAACGTTTCCTCCCGCGACACCGACGGACCCGTACCCATCGCAGCGCTCCAGGCCATTGGCCATCGCATGGGAACGCCGATTGCATATTGACGACGGCCCCCGACCGCGGGGTTCATGTCAGCGCTACGGGGACTTAGCGCACCGCTGGAGGAAAACAACATGAAAACAATGGCATCCATTACCGCCCTGGCTGTTGCCATGGCATGCGGACTCGCCGGCTGTACGGCCGCCGGCAGCGGCACCGGGTCAGGATCCGGCTCCGTTTCCGGCTCGGGCGCCGTGACGCCGACCGACTCGTCACGGACGGGCACCGGCACGGGAACCAGCACGAGCGGCAGCTCGTCGGGCACCTCGAGCGGATCCGCCACGGGTACGAGCGGCACCCGCTGAACGCCGCTGTCCATCCGCGACGACAAGTCGCTTCAAGCGGGCCCCATCGGCTGACGTCGGTGCGGCCCGCTTGGCTTTGAGCCGCCACCGCGTCCGACTCGATTCGAAGGAGCGTTGCCATGCCGACCGCCCACGTCGTCTCCGCCGATACCGTCCACCCCCGCGCCTTCGCATGGGCTGGCTATGCGCTGGGCTTCGCGATGAGCGGCTTCTTCGACGGCATCCTGCTGCATCAGGTCCTGCAGTGGCACCACCTGCTGTCCGGGATCGAACGCGGCGCACTCGGCGACCTGCGCGTGCAGGTGATGGCCGACGGGCTGTTCCACGCGCTGATGTACGTGATCGCCGCGATCGGGCTGTGGCTGCTGTATCGAACGCGCGAGGCCTTCGCGATTCCCCATGCGCCTCGCCGCCTGCTGGCGGACTTCTGGATCGGCTTCGGCGTCTGGCACGTCGTCGACGCGGTGCTGTCGCACTGGATCACCGGCATCCACCGCATCCGCATGGACTCGCCCACTCCGCTGCTGTGGGATCTGATCTGGCTGTTCCTGTTCGGCGTGATCCCGCTGCTGGTCGGCATCCGCATGCGCAGGACGGGGACCGCGGCGAGCCCCGGCGCCGGCCCGCGCGGCCCAGGCATCGCGGCCAGCTGGGTCGCCGCCATCCTGGTCGGCGGCGCGCTGCTCGGCGCCGCGCTGAACCTGTTCCCGGTACGCGCCGCGCCCAACGACAGCACCACCGTGGTGCTGCGTCCCGGCGCCGCGCCTTCGCAATTGTTCGCCGCGCTCGAGGGCACCGATGCCCGCATCATGTGGACCGACGCGCGCGGCGGCGTGTGGGTGCTGACCGGCGCCGAAGCGGTGGACCGCCTGCGTCTGTACCGGCATGGCGCCATGTACGTCAGCGGGACGATGGCGCCGGCGGGGTGTTCGGCGTGGGTTCGTTAGCGCGATCGCCTGTCCGCACACGGTCTCATCGACGTCGACAGTTCAGAAGCTATAGTCGCTTAAAACTTATAATCGACTTATAATGCAGGATCGGAACAATCGCGTGGATGAACGCGATCAACTGGACCTGCAAGGCGGCCAAACAGCTGCGCACAATGGACAAGCTCCAGCAACGGGCCATTGTGGAAGCGGTCGGCGCACTGCATGCGATGCCCCAATGCCAGAACGTCAAAGCCCTGAACAACCATACCTACGGCTACCGATTGCGCGTGGGCAACCATCGCGTGCTGTTCGACTGGGATGGCCGCATCAGGATCGTCGAGATTCAAGAAGTGAGGAAGCGCGATGAACGCACCTACCAGCATCCAGGTCCTGCTGAACCCCGATGGCAAGCCGGCCTTTGTCGTCATCCCCTATCAGGACTACATCGCTCGCCACGCCGAGGAACGGAGTCTGATTCCGCATGCCGTGATTCAGCGCACGGTCGAGGGCGCAACGCCCGCGCGAGCCTGGCGCGAACATCTCGGACTGACCCAGGCCGACGTCGCGGCGCGTATCGGCATCTCCCAGTCGGCCTACGCGCAGCAGGAGCGCAGCGAGCGTCTACGCAAATCGACGCGAGAAAAGATTGCCGTGGCGCTGGGCATTCAGCCACAACAGCTCGACTTTTGATCGCCGCACACCCGTGCCGGACCTCCCTCGAACCGCACCGCAACAACCCCACCGACGCGACTTTCC
This sequence comes from Cupriavidus sp. R6-3, assembly GCF_059772245.1. Classification (NCBI taxonomy): domain Bacteria; kingdom Pseudomonadati; phylum Pseudomonadota; class Betaproteobacteria; order Burkholderiales; family Burkholderiaceae; genus Cupriavidus; species Cupriavidus sp. R6-3. The sequence goes on along the minus strand of NZ_JCBAJO010000043.1, from coordinate 26,272 downwards.
GCACGCCGCCCGCTCGCGGCTGTGCGGATTCCCATCCATGTCTGCCCCGATGCAGACATTGCCCCCACGCAAAAGTGCTTGTGTTTCAGAGGCTTAGTCTCCGCCACCGACCGAGGCGTGCAGTGGCACGCCCATTGCAACGCTGGCGCCTCGCAAGCTGCCGCGACAGACGGCAGACGCGCTGACCGCTCCCGTGCGGAGCGTGGAAAAGGCAATGCCTGCGAGGCCGGCCAAACAGGAGACAACGATGCGGCAAACAGCAGCTCGGTGGAAGCGGCCGTCCTTGGGGACTGGCGCGATGGTGGCGGCATTGCTGGTCGCCGGATGCGGCGGCGGTGACGATGGGGGTGGCGGCAACCTGCAGCCGCAGAGCGCCGAGAACGCGCCCGGCCTGGGCCTGGGACATCGGGCGACGGTCGAGGCGACCGTGCTGTCCTCCGCGCCCGAACGCGTGACGGGCGGCGATGCGCTGATCCGCCTGAGCGCCAGCGAGCGCGCACCGGGCAAGAAATTCAAGGTCAGCCTCAACGGCGTCGATGTCAGCGACGCCTTCACGCCGACCGCCGACCGCGAGGCGCTCGGCATCGTCAGCGGGCTCAAGCTCGGCGAGAACACGCTCGAGGTCAAGCACGGCCCCGCGCGCACCACGCTGACGCTGACCAACTATCCGATCACCGGCCCGGTGTTCTCCGGCCCGCACGAGCGTCCCTACATCTGCGCGACGCAGAACTTCACGCTGCCGGACGGCAGCAAGCTCGGCGCGCCGCTCGACGAGAACTGCTCGGTCGAACGCCGCGTGCACTACGTCTACCGCTCGACCGCCAACAGCTTCAAGCCGTTGCCGACGCCGGTCGCCGCCTATCCGGCGGATGTGGCCAGCACCACCAACAACGCCGGCGCGACCGTGCCCTACATCGTCCGCGTCGAGACCGGCACGATCAATCGCGCGATCTACCAGACCGCGATCCTGCACGACCCGCTGAAGGACGCCGAACCGACGCCGCTGGCCCCGCCCTCCGGCTGGAACCGCAAGGTCATCTATCCGCTCGGCGGCGGCTGCCAGGGGGGCTGGTACATGCAGGGCACGCCGGTCGCGGTGCTGAACCACAACTACCTGCGCAAGGGCTACGCGGTGGCCAGCGCCTCGCTCAATACCTTCGGCAACAACTGCAACGACCTGCTGTCGTCCGAGACCATCGCGATGGTCAAGGAACGGCTGATCGAAAACTACGGCACGCCCTTCTTCACGATCGGCACCGGCGGCTCGGGCGGCGCCTACCAGAGCCACCAGACCGGCGACAACTATCCGGGCCTGTTCGACGGCATCATCGTGACCTCGGTGTTCCCGGACGTGACCTCGTCGACGATCTTCAAGCTGCACGATTCGCGGCTGCTGCACCTGTACTTCACGCAGACCGCGCCAGGGCAATACAGCGACGCCCAGCGCTCGGCGATCTCCGGCTACCTGAAGCCGGGCAACATCGCCGCGATGAGCAGCAGCGCGGGCCGTCTCGATCCGGTGGTGTCGTTCCCGGCAGGCTTCCCGGCCGACCAGAAATACCATCCGGTCAACAACCCGACCGGGGTGCGCGCCACCGTCTACGACCACACGGTCAACGTCTACGGCAAGGACGCGCGCGGCTTCGCCAAGCGGCCGATCGACAATGTCGGCGTGCAGTACGGCCTGAAGGCGCTGAACGACGGCATGATCACGCCGGACCAGTTCATCGACCTGAACGAGAAGATCGGCGGCGTCGACGTCGACTTCAAGAAGATCGCGCAGCGCACGGTCGGTGACCTCGACGCGATCGCACGCGCCTACCAGTCGGGCCGCATCACGTCGACCGGCGGAGGCCTGGCGACCACGCCGATCATCGATCAGCGCGACTACTACGACGACCGCGTCAACGGCGACATCCACAACAAGATCCACAGCTACTCGGTGCGCGCGCGGCTGATCGCGGCCAACGGGCATGCGGACAACCAGGTCATCGTCGGACCGGGCACCATCCGTGACGACAACTTCGACCAGATGGACCGCTGGCTGACGGCGATGCTGCGCGACACCGGCCCGGGCAGCAAGGCCGAGAAGGTGGTGCGCAACAAGCCGGCCGACCTGGTCGATGCGTGCTGGGACGCGGGCGGCAACAAGATCATCGAGCCGCAGACCGCGCACGGCCCGGGCCAGTGCAATACCTTGTATCCGGCCGGCACCACGCCGCGCATGGTCGCCGGCGGCCCGCTGGCCGACGATATCGTCAAGTGCCAGCTCAAGCCGGTCGATCCCGCGGACTACAAGGTGATGATGACGCCGGCGCAACTGGCGCGGCTGCAATCGATCTTCACGACCGGGGTCTGCGACTGGTCGCGGCCGGGCGTCGAGCAGCAGCCGTTGAAGGGCACGTGGCTGTCGTTCGGTCCGTCGCCGGTCAATCTGCTGTTCGATGTAACGCAACCTTGATCGGCGCGGCCGTGATGGCCGTGTCAGCCCGAACTGCCCCTTGACGAGGCAGGCGCCGATGCATCGACGACCCGATGCATCGGCGCGCCTGATGTTTACGCCGATTGACGCGCCGGGGTGCGGCTTTGCCTAATGGCCGGTCGTTGGCCGGCGCATGCCGCCGGTATCCCTTCCGCGCATCGATATGACGGACTCCTCCGCGACTTCTGCAGCGACGCCGGCGATGCCGCCTTCGGCATGGCCGCGCGGACGGGCACGCCGCGCGGCCACGATCGCCGCGGTCTGCGCGGTGATGGCGGCCGGTGTCACGATCGCCTATCTGTGGGGCGAGCGCGTCGGCATCCGCGCGCAGCGCGATGGCACCGCGCACCGCATCGAGGCCTATATCGGCGGACTGCGCAGCGAGATGCGCCGCTACGAATATCTGCCCGCGGTGGTCGCGCTGAATCACGACGTGCAGCGCCTGCTGCGCGAACCCGATACACCGGGCCTGCCGATGGCGGCCAACCGCTTCCTGGCCGAGGTCAATGCCGCCGCCAAATCGACCGCGATCTACGTGATGGACGCCCACGGCCTGACGCTGGCCGCCAGCAACTGGAACGAGGCGGCCAGCTTCGTCGGCATCAACTTCTCGTACCGGCCGTATTTCCGCGACGCGATGCAGGGCAAGCCGGGCCGCTTCTATGGCATCGGCACCGTCAGCCGCGAGCCGGGCTACTACTTCTCGCAGCCGATCGTGCGCGAGGGCGCGCTGCTCGGCGTGGCCGCGGTCAAGGTCAATCTCGACAAGATCGACGAGCCCTGGCTCGCCAACGACGACCGCATCCTGGTGGTCGACGCCAACGGCATCGTGTTCCTGAGCTCGCAGCCCGACTGGCGCTTCAAGTCGCTGCGCGAGCTGCCCAGCGAGACGCGCTGGCAGCTCGCCTCGACGCGGCAATACTCGACCGTCGATTCGCTGGAGCCGATCGGCTTTCGCGAACAGCGCCGCTTCGCTCCCGACATCAGCGTGGTGCAGATGCCGGACGGCGACGAATTCCTCGCGCAGAGCCGCCGCATTCCCGATACCGACTGGCGGCTGATCGTGCTGTCGGACATGGAGCCGATCCGCACGCTGGCGCGCAACAGCGCGGTGATCGGCGCCTTCGCGCTGGGCTTTCTGCTGCTGCTGATCCTCTACGTGCTGCAGCGCCGCCGCGCGGCCGCGCAGAACCGTGCCGCCAAGGAGGCGCTGCAGCGCGCGCACGACGAGCTCGAACGCAAGGTCGCGATGCGCACGCAGGCGCTGTCCGGCTCGAACCTGAAGCTGCAGAAGGAGATCGCCGAGCGCAAGCGCGCCGAGCAGGTGCTGAAGGCGGCGATGGACGAGCTGGTGCAGGCCAGCAAGATGGCCGCGCTCGGGCAGATGTCGACCGGCATCACGCACGAGCTGAACCAGCCGCTGGCGGCGCTGCGCACGCTGTCGGCCAACACCATCGTGTTTTTTCGCCGCGGCCAGACCGAGGCGGTCGAGACGAACCTGAACGTGATCTGCCAGATGGTCGAGCGGATGGGCAAGATCACCGCGCAGCTGAAGAAATTCGCGCGCAAGACGCCGGTGCAGTCGGTGCCCACGCCGGTCGGCACGGTGATCGCCGACGCGCTGTTCCTGCTCGATTCGCGCATTCGTGCCGAGGGCGCGGAGCTGGTGGTGTCGGTGCCCGAGCCGTCGCCGCTGGCGCTGTGCGAGGGCAATCGGCTCGAGCAGGTGCTGGTCAATCTGCTGTCGAACGCGCTCGATGCGATGAAGGACGCCAACGCGGACGCCGCGCAGGACCCGGTCGCGCGCGTGCTGGAAATCCGCGCGCACGCCGACCCGCAGTGGGTCACGATCGAGGTGGCCGACCGCGGCTGCGGCATCGACGACGACGTGATGCCGCGGCTGTTCGAGCCGTTCTTCACCACCAAGGAGCAGGGCGTGGGCCTCGGCCTCGGGCTGGCCATCTCCGCCGGCATCGTGCGCGAGTTCGGCGGCACGCTGCGCGCGGAGAATCGCCGTGCCTTCGAGGTATCCAGCCACGTGTCCACCGACGTGTCCGGCAACGTGCCGGGCCAGGCGGCGGATCACAACGACATCGCCGGCGCCCGCTTCATCATCCAGCTGCCCGCCGCACAGGAGACCCATGCCGATGCGAACTGACCTGTCGGTCCTCTACGTCGAAGACGATGCCGCGGTGCGGCTGGGCAGCACGCAGTCGCTGCAGATCGCCGGGCTGTCGGTGGAGGCGTTCGGCTCGGCCGAACAGGTGCTGCATCGCCTCACGCCCGGCTTTGCCGGCGTGCTCGTCACCGATGTGCGCCTGCCCGGCATCAACGGCCTGGCGCTGCTCGACAAGGCGCTGGAGATCGATGCCGCGCTGCCGGTGATTCTGGTCACCGGCCACGGCGATATCTCGATGGCGGTGCAGGCGATGCGCCGCGGCGCCTACGATTTCGTCGAGAAGCCGTACTCGCCCGGCGAGCTGACCGAGGTGGTGCAACGCGCGATGGAAAAGCGCGCGCTGACGCTCGAGGTCGAGGCGCTGCGCCGGCAGCTGGCCGACACGCAGGCGATCGAGGCCAAGGTGATCGGCCGCTCGGCGGCGGTCGAACGGCTGCGCAAGCTGATCCTCGACCTGGCCTGCACCGATGCCGACGTGCTGATCCTCGGCGAGACCGGCACCGGCAAGGAACTGGTGGCGCGCTGCCTGCATGAATACGGTCCGCGCCGGCAGGGCAACTTCGCCGCGCTCAATTGCGGCGGCGTGCCCGAATCGCTGTTCGAGAGCGAGGTGTTCGGCCACGAGTCCGGCGCGTTCACCGGCGCCGCGCGGCGGCGCGTCGGCAAGATCGAATACGCGCAGCGCGGCTCGCTGTTTCTCGACGAGATCGAGACCATGCCGATGTCGTTGCAGATCAAGCTGCTGCGCACGCTGCAGGAGCGGCAGTTCGAACGGCTGGGCTCGAACACGCTGCTGCCGATGGATTGCCGCGTGATCGCGGCCACCAAGGTCGATCTGCTGGCGCTGTCGGCGGAGCAGCGCTTCCGCGCCGATCTGTACTATCGCCTCAACGTCGCGGTGATCGACATCCCGCCGCTGCGCGAGCGGCGCGAGGACATTCCGCTGCTGTTCTCGCACTTCCTGCTGCAGGCCGCGCTGCGCTACGAGCGGCCGGTGCCGGAGGTATCGCCGCAACATATGCGCGAGCTGATGATGCATCCGTGGCCGGGCAATGTGCGCGAGCTGCGCAATGCCGCCGACCGCTTCGTGCTGGGACTGCAGGGCGGCAACACGGGCCTGCTCGCCACGGGCAATCATGGCAGCGGCAACGGCACCGGCAATGGCGGCGCCAGCGAGGCGCGTTCGCTCGACGAGCAGGTCGCGGTGTTCGAACGGCATCTGATCGAGGAAGCGCTGCGTGCCGCGTCGGGACGCATGGCGGCGGCGAGCGATCTGCTGCGCGTGCCGAAGAAAACGCTATACGACAAGATCAAGCGGCTCGGCGTCAATCTCGAGGCATTCCGCTCGACCGCGGGCACCGACTGAGAAGCCGCATCGCCGGTACGCGCCGATGCTGTTCACAGCGGGGCCGTCCACATTGCCTTCGTCCACATTGGCGTCGTCCACATCGGACCTGTCGACATTGCGCATGTCCACATCGACGTCCACATCGAGCACATCCACTTTCCGCCTCGCCTGTCGCCAGTTCGACCGAGTCTTGCTAGACTGCGTGCGCGCATGGGTCGCGGGGATGGAAGGCTGAAAACCATGCGCACTTCGGTGCCGGGCCTGGCTGTCTGCCGGCGCCGTCGCAGCGGTAACACGACGTGAAAAAAAGACAGGACTGCCAGGCGGCGTCTTTGTCGCGACAGCGGCAAAGACGCCGGTTCTGACGGCGCTGTCCACATTCGAGCGGGCCGCATTTCGCAGCATTCTTCCTTCCCGCGCAGCGCCGAGCGCCTACACTGTAGTGACCGTTTTTTGCGCTCCCCACCACCGCTGCACCATGGCCCATATCACCTTCGCGCCGGCGATCCAGCGCCATGTCCCCACGCCGGACCGTCACCTGTCCGCCGCCTCGGTGCGCGCCGCGCTCGACGCGGTGTTCGCCGAGCAGCCCGAGTTGCGCGGCTACATCCTCGACGACCAGAACCAGTTGCGCCGCCATGTGACCGTCTTCATCGACGGCACCATGATCCGCGACCGGCAACGGCTCAGCGATGCATTGCGCGAAGACAGCAAGGTGTACGTGGTGCAGGCGCTGTCCGGTGGATAGCAGCCGGGGCGCAGGCACAAGGCCCGAGGCGAGTCGACGTTCCGCGCATCGACATTTCGCGCATCGGCACGTCACGCATCAATCCATCACGCATCGATGCTTCACACCGCGAGCTTCACGCTCCGGCAGCCAACGCGCCGACGGCCACGCGACCGGCGGCCGATACCAGGAGACCTGAACGATGAACGACCGACTTCTCGTGGCCACGCGCAAGGGCCTGTTCGAAATCGAACGCCAGCCCGATGGACGGTGGCAGCAAACCCAGGTGCATTTTCTCGGCGAGCCGGTCAGCATGGTGCTGTCCGACCCGCGTGACGGCACGCTCTATGCCGCATTGAATCTGGGCCACTTCGGCGTCAAGCTGTGGCGCCGCGCGCGCGGCCAGAACGAGTGGACCGCCTGCGCGGTGCCGGTCTATCCGCCGCAGCCGGAAGAGCAGGCCGCGGCCGCCAACGCCCCCACGGACCCGGACGCGCCCAAGCCCGCGCCCTGGTCCCTGCAGCAGTTGTGGGTGCTCGAGGCGGGCGGCGCCGACGAGCCCGGCGTGCTGTGGGCCGGCACCATTCCGGGCGGCCTGTTCCGCTCCGGCGATGGCGGCGCAAGCTGGGCGCTGAACCGGCCGCTGTGGGACCGGCCCGAGCGCGCCGAATGGTTCGGCGGCGGCTACGACTATCCCGGCATCCATTCGATCTGCGTCGATCCGCGCGACAGCCGCCATGTGTCGGTCGCGATCTCGTGCGGCGGGGTCTGGCAGACCCGCAACGGGGGCGACAGCTGGGAGGCCACCACGCGCGGCATGAAGGCGGGCTATATGCCGCCCGAGCGCAGCGAGGACCCCAACATCCAGGACCCGCACTACATGGTGCAATGCCCGGCCCGGCCCGATGCGCTGTGGGTGCAGCATCACGACGGCATCTTCCGCTCCGAGGATGGCGGCGCCAGCTGGCGGCGTATCGAAGGCGGGCCGTCGAAGTTCGGCTTTGCCGTCGCGGTGCATCCGCGCGATCCCGAGACCGCGTGGTTCGCGCCGGCGACCAAGGACGAATGCCGCGTGCCGGTCGACGGCAGGCTGGTGGTGTCCCGCACGCGCGACGGCGGCCGCAGCTTCGAGGTCTTCGACGAAGGCCTGCCGACGCCGCCGGCCTACGACCTCATCTATCGCCACGGCCTGGCGGTCGACGACAGCGGCGATCGGCTGGCGATGGGCTCGACCACCGGCGGCCTGTGGGTCTCGGAGAACGGCGGCGAACGGTGGGCGTGCGTGTCGGCGCATCTGCCGCCGGTCTATTGCGTGCGCTTCGGCTAGCGCGCACGCCCGGCGCACACGCAGGCCGCACAGGCGGCGCACCGCGCAGGACCGAGGGTGCGCCGCGCATTCGATACCGCGGGTCAGGACACAACTGCGCCGGCGCGCATTGACGGCGGGCGGGGCGGACGGAACACTGCGCGCTCCGCGCAGGACCGCACCGTGCCACGCGCGGATCCGTGTCCACCTTCGCTCCGCGTTCGATGTCCACCCGCCGTCCTTGCGCCATGTCCCCGGCAGATGCCGCCTCCGTCGATGCACGGGCCGATGCACCTGTTAATGCACCCGTTAATGCACCAGTTGATGCACCGGTGGATGCACGGGTTGATGCACCCGTCGACGCACCGGTTGAGGCCACCGTCCCGCTGGCGCGCAGGCTGGTCGCCGAGGGCATCGGCACGGCGCTGCTGATCGCGGTAGTGGTCGGCTCCGGGCTGCGCGCCGAGCGGCTGGCGGCCGGCAATGTGGCGCTGGCCCTGCTGGTCAACTCGCTGGCGAGCGGCGCGGGCCTGGCCGCGCTGCTGCTGGCCTTCGGCGGCATGTCGGGGGGCCATCTGAATCCGGCGGTCACGCTGTCGGCCTGGCTGCGCGGCATGCTGCCGGCGCGCGAGGCGCTGCGCTATGTCGCCGTGCAATTGGTGGGCGCAGTCGCCGGCGTGATCGCGGTGCACCTGATGTTCGCCGAGCCGCCGCTGGCTTGGTCGGACCAGGCGCGCACCGGCGCGCCGCTGTGGTGGAGCGAATTCCTGGCGACCTTCGGCCTGATCGGCGTGGCGATGGGCACCGCGCGCGCCCGGCCCGCGCTGCTGCCGTTCGCGGTGGCCGGCTATATCGCCGCGGGCTACTGGTTCACCGCCTCGACCTCGTTCGCCAATCCGGCGCTGACGCTGGCGTGCGCGCTGACCGCGACCTTCACCGGTATCCGCGCGATCGATGTGCCGGGCTTCGTGCTGGCGCAATGCGCCGGTGCGCTGACGGCGACGCTGGTGTTCCATTGGCTGCTGCGGCCCGCACCGCGCGGCAGTGCGACCCGAACCGGGGCCGGTTGCGCCGCCGCTAGTGCCGCCGCTAGTGCCGCTGCGAGTGCCACTGATCGCGCGGAGATCGGTCCGGTCCGCGGTCCCGTCCGCCGCCCCGTCAGCGGCGCCGTCGACGGCCGCATCGGCAGCCCCGCCAGCAGCGCCGCCCCTACCAGCGCCGATTGAGCTGGATCCCGAAGATCGACCCCGAGGCCTGCGAGGCCCAGGCGTCGGCCGGCGCCGCGAAACTGATGCCGTCGACGTCGTTGGCGCGGCTGTAGGTGTAGAAGGCGCGCAGATTTGCGTTGCCGGCGGCCTTGCCCAGCGTCAGCGTCGGCGCCACCGTCAGCGCGGTGCGCTGGCCGCTGACGCCGAAGCCCGACGAGATCTGGTCGTGCGCGACCTCGAAGCTCAGGCGGAAGCGCTCGGTCGGCGCGTAGGCCGGGCGCACGCGCGTGGTCATCCATTGCAGCGTGCCCAGCGCCGAGCGGTCGTATTGCAGGCTCGATTCGACCGAGCCGATCAGGCCCGAGCGGCCCTTCCATTCCATCGATTCGGCGACCCGCACGCGCGACAGCGTGTCGCCCATGCCCGAGTAGCCGGTCATCGCGGTACGGCTGCCGGTGCCGTATTGCAGGCCGAAGCGGTTGGTGCCGGCGAGCACGCCTTTCTGCTCGTGCATCGCCGACGCCCACCAGGCATTGCCGGCGGCGTCGGCCAGCGCGTCGGCCTCGACGCGCGTGAAGCCCAGCTGCAGCGTGCCCTTGTCGTTCACGCCGATCGGTGAGGTGCGCACCGAGTGATAGCTGGGCAGATGCTGCCCGTTGGTGTCGTTGCGGGCGGTGTACTGGTAGCTCAGGCCGACACCGGCGAGCTTGGCGTCGTCGACGCCGAAACGCAGCGCGCTGGAGGTCGGCGGCAGCAGGCCCGACGACATCAGGAACGGCGAGGTATCGCGCCGCCCGGCCCACATGGTGGCGCCGTCGAGCGCGGCGATGCCCTTGACCGCGGTATAGAACTGCGGGATCAGCTGATAGGGATCGACCGGGGCGGGGCGCCCGTCGATGGTGGTGGTGTTGGTGCCGCGCGCCTGCGCGACCACCTCGATCGCAGCGCCGCCGTCCAGCGTATACAGCTGCTCGCGCAGCTTGACCTCGCCGCTGCTCTGGCAGGCCACGCCAAGGCCGATGCCAGTCGACAGGCTGCCGCCCGGGCAGGCCCGCATCGCATGGGTGTTGTCCTCGTAGGCCGCGCGTCCGCTGTACGACAGGCTCCAGACGGTCTCCTCGGCCGGCTCGGTGCTCGGCAGGTTGGAGGCGAACACCGGCGGCGCATCGCTCGGCGTCGCATCGCCGCCCGCCGAAGCCATGGCCTCGGGCATGAACTCGCCCAGCCGGTTGGGAAACAGCACCACCGGCGGCGGCGCGGGGGGCAGTGGCTCCGGCGGGCCCACCACGCCGGGGTCGAGCTCGGCCAGCGCGGTCTGTTCGGGGGTATCGGCGGGCGGCAGGTTCAGCGTTTCGGTGGCGGCGTCGGCCGGGGCGGTCGCCTGCGCTTCCCGCTGAAGCAGGCCCGCCAGCGGGTCCGCTTCAGCCGGCGGCTGCCCGGGTGCGGGGCTTGCCGCCTGCGCCGCAGCGGCCGGCTGGTTGTCCGTTTTGGTCTGCGTTTGATTCTGCGATGAGTGCTGCGTCTGGTTCCGCGCTGGATGCTGCGCCGGATTCGATGGCCAGCTCGACAGCTGCGCCACCGCGGGCACCGGGGCGGTGGGCGCAAACACCGGCGGCGCGATCGGCTCCGGCGCCGGCGGCGTCTGCGCGCAGGCGGCGATACCCCAGGCCGCTAGGCCGGCCAGATACAGCCAGCGCGGACGCGGCAGTACGGGCGATCGGACTGACGAACGGCGGGTGGACCGGTTCAGCGAACGACGGCGAGAGGAAGACGACGCGGACAACGGCATGCGGTGACAACAGGACAGCGGCAAAAGTGCAACGGCAAGGTACAGCGGCGAGGTGCAGCCGCAAGGTGCAGCGGCAACGTACAACGGCAGGCTACGGGCTTCGGCCGTGCCGGACCGACGGTTTTATCAGCCGGCCTGATTGGACAGCAAGAGAGGTTACAAAATCCATCGGCCGTGCACTCCAGGTAACGAAAGCGTACGGTCGGCCACGGAGGCAAACACGGCGGACCGGCGCGGACCGGTCGTGGAGGGGCAGGGAATCAGCCGCGAATCGCGGCCCGCCAGGGCGCGTCATACCGCACTTTCCTAGCGAAAACCCGGACACTGGCGCGGCCCCGTGGCGAATTGGGCACCGCTATAATCGATTAGCCTGCTGGAACGGGTATGAGCGGGCAACCAAGGGGTGAATCCGGGCCTGTTATCGGCGCAAGCTGCCACGTCGGCGGGTGCGCCGGTAACAGGCCCGTTGTTGCGCGCTGTCGTACCACGGCTTGCCGCGCGTCCCCGGCCAGCGCTGGAGTCCACGCACTCTCTCGCCTTCGGCCGGATCAAAATTCGAAAACGAGGAGAGTAGTCGATGGAACGTCGTTCCTTTCTGTTGAAAGCGTCGGCCGTGGCCGCTACCGGTGCCCTGGCCGCCTGCGGCAAGCAAGAGCAGGCCGCCGCCCCGGCCCCGGCCAGCGCGCCTGGAACGCCCGCCGCGCCTGCCGTGGTCGGCAGCAATCCGGCCGTCGAATGGCGCCTGGCGTCGAGCTTTCCGAAATCGCTCGACACCATCTACGGCGGCGCCGAGACGCTGTCCAACCGGGTCAAGGAACTGACCGACGGCAAGTTCAACATCAAGGTGTTCGCCGCCGGCGAAATCGTGCCGGGCCTGCAGGTGCTGGACGCCGTGCAGAACAACACCGTGCAGATCGGCCACACCGCCGGCTACTACTACTTCGGCAAGAACCCGACGCTGTGCTTCGACACCACCATCCCGTTCGGCCTGACCGCGCGCCAGCAGACCGCGTGGATGGTGCAGGGCAACGGCATGAAGCTGATGCGCGAGTTCTTCAAGGAATACAACGTCGTCAACTTCCTGGGCGGCAACACCAACGCGCAGATGGGCGGCTGGTTCCGCAAGGAGATCCGCACCGTCGCCGACCTGCAGGGCCTGAAGTACCGCGTCGCCGGTTTCGCCGGCGTGGTGCTGTCGCGCCTGGGCGTGGTGCCGCAGCAGATCGCCGGTGGCGACATCTATCCGGCGCTGGAGAAGGGCACCATCGACGCCGCCGAATGGGTCGGCCCGTATGACGACGAGAAGCTGGGCTTCTTCAAGGTCGCGCCGTTCTACTACTACCCGGGCTGGTGGGAAGGCAGCGCGCAGCTGTCGTTCTACGCCTCGGCCAGCGAATTCGAGAAGCTGCCGGCGCTGTACAAGCGCGCGCTGGAGACCGCGACCTTCGAAGCGCACACCACGATGATGGCCAAGTACGACACCGTCAACCCGCAAGCGCTGGCGCGCCTGCTGGAGAACGGCGTCAAGCTGCGCCCGTTCTCGCGCGAGATCATGGAGGCGTGCTTCAAGGCGACCCAGGACGCCTACGCCGAGGAGAACGCCAAGAACCCGTCGTTCAAGAAGATCTACGACGACTGGCGCGTGTTCCGCAACAACCAGGCCGCGTGGTTCAACGTCGCCGAGCAGGGCTTCGCGCAGTTCAGCTTCGCCCGCAAGCTGTAATCGGCGTTCCGCTGTCTTCCTTGCGGGCGGCTTCACGCCGCCTGCAAGGCTCGGTCCGCACCGGTAGAATCCCCTGCTTCTGAGAGGATTCTCCGATGCAGACCGGCATACTCTACGCCCTGCTGGCGTACATCATCTGGGGCCTGCTGCCCCTGTACATCAAATCCCTCCACGGCATCGCGCCCCTCGAGATCCTGCTGCACCGGATGGTGTGGTCGCTCGTGCTGCTCGGCGCCATCCTGGCGATCCGCCGGCAGTGGAACTGGCTGCGCGCGGTCTGGTCCGATCGCCGCCTGCTGCTCGGCTTCGTCGCCAGCGCCACGCTGCTGTGCGGCAACTGGTTCCTCTATATCTGGGCGGTGTCCAACGACCGCGTGGTCGACGCGAGCCTGGGCTACTTCATCAATCCGCTGTTCAGCGTGCTGCTCGGCGTGGTGTTCCTGCGCGAGCGGCTGCGGCCGGCGCAATGGGTTTCGATCGCGCTGGCGGCCGCCGGCGTGGTGTGGCTGACCTTCGCCGCCGGGCAGCTGCCGTGGATCGCGCTGGCGCTGGCCGGCACCTTCGGCGGCTATGGCCTGCTGCGCAAGACCGCGGCACTGGGCGCGCTGGAGGGGCTGTCGCTGGAGACGCTGCTGCTGTTCCCGTTCGCCGCCGGCGCGCTGGCGTGGATGTTCGCCACCGGCCAGGCAGGCTTTGCCCATGCGAGCCTGGGCGTGCAGCTGCTCGTCGCGATGGCGGGACCGGTCACCGCGGTGCCGCTGCTGTTCTTCGCCGCGGCCGCGCGGCGCATCCCGCTGTCGCTGCTGGGCCTGCTGCAGTACACCGGCCCGACGCTGCAGCTGCTGCTGGGCGTCTGGCTGTATCACGAGCCGTTCCCGGCCGACAAGCAGCTGGGCTACGCGATGATCTGGGTATCGCTGGCGCTCTATGCGCTGGAGGGTTTCTGGATGTCGCGGCGTCGTCCGCCCGCGGTGGCGGTGGACTGATTCATCGATGGCATCGATGAAACGATTCGTGGGAAATGCCTGATCATTCATCGGCACCATGATTTTGCCTATCGAGCGGTTGGCCGCGACGATCGCCTTGCCCACACTTCGAACGAATCGATGCGTTTCCATCGATGTGACGGATGTCGCTGGCGCCGGCTCGGCAGCGTTTGATTATTGCCACGAATAATCAAACGCCCATGACCAGCACGCCGGCCCCGCCGCTGCGCAAGATCATCCATTGCGACTGCGACGCCTTCTATGCCTCGGTCGAGATGCGCGACGACCCCTCGCTGCGCGGCCGGCCGATGGCGGTCGGCGGCTCGCCGGACCGGCGCGGCGTGATCGCGACCTGCAACTACGAGGCGCGCGCCTATGGCGTGCGCTCGGCGATGTCGTCGGCGCAGGCGGTCAAGCGCTGTCCCGAGCTGCTGATCCTGCGGCCGGCGATGGACAAGTACAAGGAAGCGTCGCGCCGGATCTTCGGCATCTACCGCGAATACACCGAACTGGTCGAGCCGCTGTCGCTGGACGAGGCCTATCTGGACGTCAGCGCGTGCCGCCAGCACCAGGGCAGCGCCACGCGCATCGCCGAGGAGATCCGCCGGCGCGTGCGCGAGGAGGTCGGCGTCACGGTCTCGGCCGGCGTCGGCCCGAGCAAGTTCATCGCCAAGATCGCCAGCGACTGGAACAAGCCCGATGGCCTGTTCGTGGTGCGGCCCGAAGCGGTCGACGCCTTCGTCGCCGCCTTGCCGGTCGAGCGCATCCATGGCGTCGGGCGGGTTACCGCGGCCAAGCTCAACCGCCTCGGCGTCAAGACGTGCGCCGATCTGCGGGCCTGGACGCCGGACCTGTTTCATCGGCACTTCGGCAGTTTCGGCGGCCGGCTCTACAACCTGTGCCGCGGCATCGACGAGCGGCGCGTGTCGCCCGAGCGCGAGCGCAAGTCGATCAGCGTCGAGGAGACCTATGCCGACGACCTGCCCGACCTGCCGGCGTGCCTGGCCGAGCTCGACCCGCTGATCGCGCAGCTGGAGGCCCGCATCGCGCGGGCCGGCGCCCAGCACGTGATCCACAAGCTCACGGTCAAGCTGCGTTTCTCGGATTTTCGCCAGACCACGGTCGAATGCCGCGGGCAGATGCCGGACCGCGCCGTCTACGCGCGGTTGCTGGCCGAGGGCCATGCGCGGAGGCGGCTGCCGGTACGGCTGCTGGGCGTCGGCGTGGCGACCAGCGATCCTGACACCGCGCAGCTGGACCTGTTCCGCGATCTGGCCGATGTCGATGCGGATGTCGATGGGGATGTCGATTCAGAGATCGACGACAACGACGGTGAGGGCGAGAACGGGGGTGAGGGCGGCGGCCGCGATGGAGACGGAGACAGAGGCGGCGACTGGCACGAACGCCGCTGACGCCTGGCATCCGAGGCCCGCCGCCTCCGTCCCGGCTTACGGCAACTGGTTGCGCATCAGCACCAGCCAGGGCGCGTGCGAATTCGTGAAGCCATCCACCATTCCCGAATCGCCCAGCTCGATCAGTTCCATCGACACCGACTGCTGCAGATTGCCGCCGATGGTCTTGACCACGCGGGCGGTGGCATCGATCTCGACCACGATATCGCAGTGCATCGGCGTGGTGCCGAAGCCGATTTCGTCGACGCCGCTCAGGTATTTGTCGCGGCCGCGGCCGGCGCACAGGATGTCCCCCGGGCGCGGCATGGCCGGCAGCGGCTCGAGGCGGAAGGCCGGCGCAGGCAGGATGCCGTCGCGCGCGTCCACCACATACATCGAATGCGATTGCCCGGTCAGGAACTGGCGCTCGTTCAGCCCGGCCTGGCGCAGCACCCACGAAATGAACACCGCGGACCAGGCCCATCGTCCCTCGGTGATCTGCTGGCAATCGACCTCCTTGCCGACGATCGCCCAATAACGCTGCGCCAGCGCGCAGCCCTGCGGGGTCGCTTCCATGCCGGTGCCGTCCGGAAAGCCGGCGCAGCCGGGCGCGGCGGTGGTGCCGAAGCTCTCGTCGGTATCGGCCGACGAGGCGTTCAGCGAGCCGTTCTGCAGGAGCTCCTCGATGCCGTCAGGCAGCGCCGGCGGCGGCGGTGGCAGCGGACTGCTGACCACGCAGGCGGTGTCGTCGCGCCCGATGCGTATGGTCTGGCCACCCCAGCGCTGCCATTCCTGCAGCGCGATCTGCACGATGCGCTGGCGCGGCGTGGCGCCCGGCATCGGTGCCGGCGCCTGTACCTGGGCCTGCGGCAACGGCATCGCCTGCGGCCGCGCGGTCGGCGGCGGCGAGGGCGGCTGGGAAGGGGGCGTCGCGCACGCGGTCAGCAGGCAGGCGGCAACCGTGCCGGCAAGCACGGAAAAACGTGTACGCAGCACGGTCAACGCACGTCCCGCCAAACCCGCGGAGCGCTGTGGAAAATCATGTGAGAAACGATGTGAATAACGCTGTGGAAATCCGGGTGGCAAGGCGCGCATCGGCATGACCTGAAAACGGCGGGCTACGACGATTAATTGGCGCGCAATGGCGCTGCAAGGCCCGTGGAATGCGGGAAAAACACGGGAAAGAACGCGGAACCGGCACGCCGCGGCAGGCTTCGCGGCACCGCATCGGGCGCCGCACGGCCCAGGGGCCGATGCCGGTGGAAAAACGGGGAAAAGCCTTGCGGCTACGTTGTGGATAACATTTCCCGCCCAGTGCCCCACGCTCGCCTTGCGGCGACGGGCGGCGGCACGGCGGGACCATGCAGAACCGGGCTGGTCGGTACCGCCCGACAGCTTACTGATTGACGGCGTCCTTGAACTTCTGGCCGGCCTTGAACTTGACCGTCTTCGCGGCTTCGACCTTGATCTCTTCGCCGGTACGCGGGTTGCGGGCCATGCGTTCGCCACGCTCGCCCTGGCTGAACGTACCAAAGCCGATCAGGCTCAGGGTGTCGCCCTTGGCAACGGCGTCCATGATGGCGTTCAGGGTCACGTTCAGTGCCTGCTCGGCCTTGGCCTTGGTCAGACCATCCACACCCGCGGCGATCGCGTCGATCAGTTCGGTTTTCGTCATGCTTCACTCCGTATCGAGTTGAAAAAACACATTGCCTTCCCGCCCGCCCGGTGTGCCGGACGTGGCCCCGGAAAAGGCGCTGCGGGCCACATCATACCGTGTCACGCCGGCCGGTCCCCGCGCGACATTGTTACAGCAACCCTTGGCTGGACAAGGCCTGCCGGGGTGGGAGGGGGGATCGCGACGGTTTGCGGGCGGCGCAAGCCGCCATATGCGCTGCCGTATACGCTGTCGTCCATGGGGCCGTATACGCCCCGTAGCGGCCTCGGCTTGCCCAGGACGTGCCATGTGCCGTCCAGGGCGTTAACCGGCCTCTGAAGGCCTCTGGGGGGCTCCGAAGCCTTCCGGTCGAGTCCCGGCCGCTGCCGGCTTGGGTATACGCCGGTTTGTCGACGTTCGGCTGCCAAGGTTCAGGCGTATACCGCTGCCCGAACGATGAGCTTGCCAAGGTATACGCGTCGAGCGGGTAACCGCGTCCGACGTATACCCGTCGAGGGAGGTAAACGCAGCTCGCGGGGTTTACCTCGTTTTCCCCGTTTCGCTTCGCAGCCGACAGGGGGACGTAGTCCCTTTGGTTTAGATAGTTCTTTTGATGTATACGGATAGTAGTAGTAGGTAAACCCGCCCCCTTTCTGTGGACAAGTCGGTATACGTCAGTCGAATCAACGGTTTACCGAATGCAGAACCATCGGGACGAAATCCCGGGGCAGGTGGATGACTCAGCCGTTCGGTGGAGGACCCCGCCGACAAGGCTAGGACTTATGCCCGAGGCATCCCCATGCCAGCCCCAGGCGGCCCACATCAAACCCGCGTGCTTATCCACAGAAGAAGGCCGGGTTGTCCACAGAGCGGACCCGCATCGCGACCCCTGCCGACCGGTATACGCCGGGCGGACGGCGTGTCCGATGGACCGCTTCTTGCACGTTCTTGCGTTAACCGATCGCCGGCCCTTGCGAAACGAGGCGTCAGGCCGGCGTGAGGCGGAAGTCAGACGTGGTCACGCGGAAAGCGAGGTATACGCCCAGCCACGCACCGTCACGCGGCGCGGGTATCATCCCGCATCGCCCGGATGGCAGGCGCCGGCATCGGGCACACGACCAGCAGACAGACCAGACGACGGTAAACAGACGGTAAACAGGACGGATATGGCCGAACAGTCGAAGCGCAAGCAGGACAGCAAGGGAGAAAAGAGCGACAAGGCGGGCAAGGCCGCGAAGGCGCAAGAGCTGGAAAAGGTCGAAAAGGCGGGGAAAGCGGCAAAAGCGGCAAAAGAGAAGAAGCCCAGGACCGCCAAGGACCGCATCGAGGTCCGCCAGTCCGGCGTGCACGGCAAGGGCGTCTATGCGATCGCGCCGATCGCCGCGGGCGAACGGATCATCGAATACAAGGGCGAGCGCATCTCGTGGGAGACCGCGCTGGATCGCCATCCGCACGATCCGACCGACCCCAACCACACCTTCTATTTCAGCCTCGAGGGCGGCGACGTGCTCGACGCCAAGTTCGGCGGCAACCGTTCGCGCTGGATCAACCATGCCTGCGAACCGAACTGCGAGGCGCGCGAGAAGAAGGGCCGGGTGTTCATCCACGCGCTGCGCGATATCGAGGCCGGCGAGGAACTGTTCTACGACTACGGGCTGGTGATCGACGCCCGCTATACGAAGAAGCTGAAGAAGGAGTTCGAGTGCCGCTGCGGCAGCCCGAACTGCCGCGGCACCATGCTGGCGCCCAAGGGCAAGCGCTGAAGCCCTGCCGCCGGGGCGCGGTCCAGGGCTAGCCCGCGCCCGGCGCCTCGCACGGAATCCGGATCACGAAGCGCATGGTCGCGCGCGCCTGGCCATCGGCGCGCTGCGATTCGCCTTGTGATTCGCCTTGTGATTCCCGCTGCGATTCGCGCCGTGATTCCACCTCGGGCACGTCCTCGATGCTGATGCTGCCGTGATGCAGGCTGATGATCTCGTGGACGATCGCCAGTCCCAGCCCGGCGCCGCCCGGGGTGGCTTCGGGACTGCGCCCGGGCACATGGTCGCCGCGGAAGAAGCGCTTGAACACCTCCTCGCGCCGCGCCGGCGCAATGCCGGGCCCGTTGTCCTCGATCATCACCACCGCCATGCCGCGATGGCCGATCGCCTCGCCGCCGGCGCGCACGGTGATGCGGCCGCCGGCGGGCACATACTTGACCGCGTTGTCGATCAGATTGTTCAGCGCCTCGCGCAGCAGCAGCCGGTTGCCGCGCACCATCGATGGCGCGGCGCCGGTGAAAGTCGGCCCCGGCAGCGTCTCGAAACCCAGGTCGATATGGCGCGCCAGCGCCTGCGGCACCCATTCGGCGCCGGTCTCGAAGGCCAGCGTCGCCAGGTCGAAATGCTCGATCGGACCGAGGCGCTCGAGCGACAGGCCGGGCTCGGCGCGCGCCAGCGACAACAGCTGGTTCGACAGCCGCACCGCGCGGTCCGCCGCCGATTGCAGCTCGCGCAGCGCGTGGCGCGTGACCTCGGGGTTCTCCGCCTCGACCGCGCGGTCGGCATGCAGCTTGACCGCGGTCAGCGGCGTGCGCAACTGGTGGGCGGCATCGGCGATGAACTTGCGCTGGGCGTCGAGGGCGTCGCGCAGTCGCGCCAGCAGCGCGTTGAGCGCGCGGATCAGCGGCTCGACCTCGGCCGGCACCTGGGTCTCGTCGAGCGAGGCCAGCGAGCGTGCGGTCTGCCGGTTCAGCTTGTCGGTCAGGATCTGCAGCGGCACCAGCTCTTCCTTCAGCACGTGCGACAGGATCAGGCTGCCGACCAGCAGCAGCAGGATCAGCGGCACCGATACCGACAGCAGGATTTCGTTGGCGGCCGTCTCGCGCCGGTCCAGCAGCTCGGCCACCTCGACGACGATGGGGCCGCGTGACGGCGAACCGGCGGCCTGCGGCGCGCTGGCCGAGCCCGCGGCGTCGTTCGGCACGCTGTCGGTTACGTTGTCCGCCACGCCGCCCGCCATGTCGGCGGTGGCATCGATGTCGCCATCGGCGGGGGTCGTCTGCACCGGATCCAGATGCACCGGCAGCCGCACCGCCCGTACCTGCCGTCCGCTGAACCAGGCGTAGAACAGCCGCGCGTCGTGCAGCGTGGTCTGGCCGGTGCCGTAGCCCAGCCAGGTATCCATGCCGCCGATCAGCCCGTCGGGCCCGTGGATGCGCCAGTAGATGCGGTCGCTGCCCTCGGCCTCGACCAGGGTCTGCGCGATCGCGGGGATGTCGTGTTCGAGCCGGGGACCGGCGATGCGGATCTGCTGGGCGATATTGTTGGCGACGCCGTACAGCGCGCGGTCGAACACCTGCGTGGTGTAGTGCGCCGCGAGCCAGTAGGACAGCGAGCCGCTGGCGAGCACCAGCGCGAACAGCGGCGTGGCCAGCGCCCGCAGCAGATGGACGCGCAGGCTCTGGGTCGAGGCCAGGCGTACCTGCTGGGCGCCGCCGCCGTTTGAACGGGAACCGCCAGCCCCGCCAGAACCGCCGGCCCCCCCGTTGCCGTTGGTTCCCCCGGTACCGCCCTGGCCGCCGGATGGACCTTCGCCGCGCGCGCTCCGCAGAGGCGCCTGGAGCCGCCGCACGCCGCGCCTCGCGCTAGGCCTGGCCGCGGCTTTGCAGCAGGTAGCCGAAGCCGCGCACCGTCACGATCTCGACGTCGCTGTCCTCGAGCTTCTTGCGCACGCGATGGACGTAGACCTCGATCGCGGTATCGCCGACGGTGTCGCCGCCATCGCCGGCCGGATGGGCGAAGGTCGCCAGGTGGTCCTGCAGCTGGGCCTTGCTGACCACGCGCCCTTGCCGCTGCAGCAGCAGCTCGAGCACCGCGAACTCGCGCGGCGACAGTTCCAGCGGCTTGCCGTCGAGGAACATGCGCCGGTCGCTGCCCGACAGCCGCAGCCGGCCCAGCCGCACGTCGCGGTCGGGCGCCGCCTCGCCATGCTGGCTGCGGCGCAGCAGCACGCGCACGCGCGCCTCCAGTTCGGGAAAGGCAAAGGGCTTGACCAGGTAGTCGTCGGCGCCGGCGTTCAGGCCGGACAGCTTGTCCTCGAGTTCGTCGCGCGCGGTCAGGATCAGCACCGGGGTGGTGCGGTTGCGGGCGCGGTAGCGCGACAGCAGGGTCATGCCGTCGATGCCGGGCAGGCCCAGGTCGAGGATCACCAGGTCGTGCTGCTCCTTGAGCAGATGCTCGGTGGCATAGACCCCGTCATGGACGACGCGCACCTGGTGGCCCGCCTGGAACAGGCCGGCTTCGACGCCGCTGGCGATCTGGCGGTCGTCTTCGATCAACAGGATGCGCATGGGCGAAAGGTTCGGCTGGGTTCGGCAGGGATGCTTGGGGGAGCGCCGCAGGTAGCGCGGCTGGCGTCGCGCTTCGGGTGCCGGGCGCCCCGCCTGGCCGCCGATTGTACCGCGCAAGGCGTGGGCCTTCCTTTCGATTGGCTTGCGGCGGGGGACCGCGGTTGGTCACGCTGGGCCCCGCGGTGCGCCCCCCGGGCCGGCCCTGCGATCGGACTACGCGATCGGGCTAGGCGGCGGGTCCTCGCGGTCCGCCCCGATGCCTTGGCAACGCGCCGTTGGCAGCGCGCCCGCCGCTCAGCGCTCAGCGCTTGGCCAGCGTCGCCGCGGCCTGCTCGATGAAGCGCGCCAGGTCGATATCGCGCTGGGTCAGGCCGTTGGCGTCATGGGTCGACAGCGTGATGTCGACGCGGTTGTAGACGTTGAACCATTCGGGATGGTGGTCGGCCTTCTCGGCCTGCATCGCGACGCGCGTCATGAAGGCGAAGGCGGCGTTGAAGTCGGCGAAGGTAAAGCGCTTGTGGATCGCGTCGCGATCGGCGACCGCGGTCCAGCCGGGCAGCGACGCCAGCAGCGGCGCGCGTTCCTGTTCGGACAAGGGGGAAAGGGTGGCAGACGTCATGATGGCAAGGCCCGGAAAGTCGAAATCGGAAAATGGCAGAGCCGGCCCGCCCGGCCGTTGCGGTCGGGCATGCCGGCATTCTTTCATAAAGCCCGGCAATGGGGCGTGGAATGGCGTGGAACAGGCGCGCAACGGACGCGCAATCGGCGCGAACCAGGGCGCAACCGGCGTCCCGCAAAGGGCCGCCGAACGGCGGCGGCCTCAGATATCGTCGCTGTCGCTCCAGCCCTCGCGGTTGCCGACCTGCAGCACCTGGTCGCCCTCGGCCACGTCGCCCGCGCCCAGCGTCGGCTGCTGGCGCAGCTCGGCGTACAGCGGCGTGAAGTCCGGGCGGGTCGCGTCGAACAGCTGTTCGAAGCTGTCGATGACGAAATAGGTCTTCTGGAAGGTGTCGATCCGGTAGCGGGTGCGCATGATGCGGCGGACGTCGAAGCCGATCCGGTTCGGGCTCGCCGAGTCCAGGCTGTAGATCGACTCGCCCTGGCTCGACACGATGCCGGCGCCGTAGATGCGCAGGCCCTCGGGCGTGCGGATCAGGCCGAATTCGACGGTGTACCAGTACAGCCGCGCCAGCATGTCGAGCGCGCCCATGCCGGCCGCCTTCAGGCCGCCCTGGCCGTAGGCCTGCATGTAGTCGGCGAAGACCGGGTTGATCAGCAGCGGCACGTGGCCGAACACGTCGTGGAAGCAGTCCGGCTCCTGCAGGTAGTCCAGCTGCTCCGGCTTGCGCATCCACCAGCTGGCCGGAAAGCGCCGGTTGGCCAGATGCTCGAAGAACACCTCGTCCGGCACCAGGCCCGGCACCGCGACCACCTGCCAGCCGGTGGCGGCCATCAGCTTGTCGTTCAGGCGGGCGAAGTCGGGCACGCGGTCGGCGTCCATGCCCAGCGTGTCCAGGCCGCGCAGGAATTCGTCGCAGACCCGGCCGCGCAGCATCGAGGCCTGGCGCGCGTACAGCTGGCGCCAGACGGCGTGGTCGGCGTCGGTGTAGCGGTGCAGCGGCTGCGCGATGGTGAAGTCCGGGTTCAGGTCCGGGTCGGACAGCAGGCCGGCTTCGAACTGCTCCTTCAGCTTGTCGGTCAGCGTGCCGGCAAAGGCGGGCGCCGACGCGGCTTTCTGGTCCTGGGTCTGGTCGAGGATCGCTTCCATCTGGCTTGTCTCCGGCGATTCGGTGGGGCCATGCTCTGGGCCGTGGCGGCTGGGGCGGCCGCTGTGGTGTCCACTACCGTGGACCG
This sequence comes from Cupriavidus sp. R6-3, assembly GCF_059772245.1. Lineage (NCBI taxonomy): Bacteria > Pseudomonadati > Pseudomonadota > Betaproteobacteria > Burkholderiales > Burkholderiaceae > Cupriavidus > Cupriavidus sp. R6-3. The sequence continues at coordinate 3,295 of NZ_JCBAJO010000043.1, read as the reverse complement.
GCGCGCCCGGGCTGGCATTTGCAGGTTTGCCGCACGCGGTCCCTCGCGCATGCGGGATTTCTGCAAAGTCTACCGAGATGGCGCTGCAAAGAGCCCGCAAAAACGGCTTGGATTGCCGTTCCGATGCGGGTAATCTGCATAAAACGCAAAACCGATGCAGGATCCTTGTATGCTGAGCCTCGACAACTTCGATCTGGCCCTGCTGGCCGCGCTGCAGGCCGATGGCCGCAGCACGCACCAGCAGCTGGCCGAGCAGGTCCATCTGTCGCCCAGTCAGGTGGGCCGACGCATCGCCCGGCTGGAGGCCGAGGGCGTGATCGCCGGCTACCGGGTCGTGCTGTCGCCGCCCGCGCTGGGCCTGGGCGTACTGGTCTTTACCAGCGTCAAGCTGGCCCACCATGGCGACACGGCGATCGAACGCTTCCGCGGGGAGATCCTGCTGCTCGAGGAGGTGCAGGAGTGCTACTCCGTCGCCGGCGAGGCGGACTACCTGCTGCGCATCGTCGTCACCGACCTGCCGGCGCTGGCCGATTTCACCATGCGCAAGCTGATGCGCGTGCCCGGCGTCGAGAGCGTGCGTTCCAATATCGTGCTGACCGCGCTGAAGCGGGAAGGGGCGTTGCCGCTGTCGCATCTGCGGTGACACAGAGGCGCCGCCACTGAGGCGCTGACTCTGCTGCGCTGACACTTGGGGCCGGCCCGCGGCGCGGACTCCACGGCGCCGACCATCCGGCCTTGACTCCGTGGCGCCACCCTGCGGCGCTGACCCGTCGGTTGGCTTGCGCGCCGGCGCCTCGCATGTCACTCTCGCCAGGTGCCCGCTGATGCACCAGAGCGGGGGCGACCATCCGGAGAGGGATCAGATGCGAGACCGGGCCACGGGCGTTGGCGGGGAAGGCGAAATGAAGGAAGTGGCGGACGTCGCGGCGGAAGCAGCGTCGGTCGTCCCGGCAGACATGGCGGCAGACGTCCCGGGCGATGTTGCCAGGCGCAGTGCTCGCAGGCCGGACCGCCGGCGCCTCCTCGGCCATGCCCTCGCGGCATGCGTACTGGGGTTCGGCACCCACGCCGCGCTGGCCATCCAACTGACGCGTATTTCCCCGGAAGGCCAGGTTTCCAAGGTCCGCCAGGTCACGCTGCGCTTCGACCAGTCGATGGTGCCGCTGGGCGACCTGCGCGCGACCGCGCCGGCCGCCGTGCAATGTGCCGGCGCCGCGCCGGCGGACCTGGCCGGCGAAGGCCGCTGGGTCGACGACCGCAACTGGGTGTTCGATTTCGTCCGCGACCTGCCGCCCGGGGTGTCGTGCACGGTCCGGCTGCGCGCCGGGCTGAAGAGCCAGGCCGGCCAGGACTATCGCGGCAAGTCCGAATACCGCTTCGAGACCGGCGGTCCGATCGTGGTGTCCAGCCGCCCCTCCGGGGGCGAGATCGAGGAGGACCAGGTCTTCGCGCTGCGCTTCAACGGTCCGGCGACGCCGGACTCGGTGCGCCAGCATGCGTGGTGCCAGGCGCAGGGCGTCGGCGAGATGATTCCGGTGCGGCTGGTCACCGGCGCGGACCGCGAGGCGGTGCTCAAGGCGCTGGGATGGAAGCCGCGCAGTGCCGACAGCGTGCATCTGCTGGCCTGCCAGCAGCGGCTGCCCGCCGGCGCCAGGATGGAACTGCTGCTGACGCCGGGCATCGCGACGCCGTCGGGCCTGGCCAGCAAGGAAGGGCGCCGTTTCGAATACCGCGTGCGCGAGCCGTTTACCGCCAGCTTCAGCTGCGAGCGCGAGAACGCGCAGGCGCCCTGCACGCCGCTGCGGCCGATCACGCTCGAGTTCTCGGCGCCGATCGCGCGCCGCGCGGCCGAATCGGTGGTGCTGCGCACGCCGTCGGGACCGGTGGCGCCGAAGCTGGAGGCGAACCTGGCCGCCGATGCCACGATCACCTCGCTGCGCTTCGAGCCGCCGTTCGCCGAGAACGCCAATCTGACACTCGAGTTGCCGTCCGGCCTGAAGGACGAAAGCGGCCGGCCGCTGAACAACGCCGACCTGTTTCCGCTGCGGGTGGCCACCGCGCCGATGCCGCCGCTGGCCAAGTTCGCCGCGGCGCCGTTCGGCGTGATCGAGCGCTTCGGCGAGTTGCCCAGGAGCAAGACCGACAAGCCGGCCGACTATCCGCCGCTGCTGCCGGTCACGCTGCGTCATGTCGAGCGTGAACTGAAAGTGCTCGGCGTGCGCGCCGAGGCGGGCATGGTCAGCCGGGTCCGGGTCGACGACGATGCCGCGGTGCTGCGCTGGCTGGCGCTGGTGCGGCGCATGCACGAGACCAGCTGGACCCGCGCCGAACTCGACGCGATCCTGGCCGGCAAGCCGCCGTCGGCGGCGCGCATTCCGCGCAACGCGCCGCAGGTGGAAACGCGTGCCGTGTCGCTGCTGGCCGGGGTGCCCGGCGCGCGCAAGCTGGCCGTGCCGGCCTCGGTGGGCGAGGGCGCCAGCCGGCCGTTCGAGGTGGTCGGCATTCCGCTGCCGGAGCCGGGCTTTCACGTGGTCGAGATCGCCTCGCCGAATCTTGGCGCGGCGCTGCTGGGCAAGCCGGCGCCGATGTATGTCCGCACCGCGGCGCTGGTCACCAACCTCGGCGTGCACTTCAAGGCCGGGCGCGACAACGCGATGGCGTGGGTTACCACGCTCGATGGCGGCAAGCCGGTGCGCGAGGCCAGCGTCGCGGTGCGCGACTGCAGCGGCAAGCTGATCGCCACCGCGCGCACCGACGATGCCGGCGTCGCGCGCTTCGGCCGGCTGGGCGATGGCGGCGACGGCGAGGGCGGCAGCGGGACCGGCCGCTATTGCGAGGACACCGGGCTGTCGGGCTACTTCGTCTCGGCGCGCATCGTCGCCGCGCATCCGCAGGCGCGCGGCCAGGCCGACATGGCCTTCGTGATGTCCGACTGGAACCGCGGCATCGAGAGCTGGCGCTTTCATGTGCCGACCGATACCAGCGCCACGCCCACGGTCCGCGCGCATACGGTGTTCGACCGCACGCTGCTGTCCTCGGGCGAGACCGTCTCGATGAAGCACTACCTGCGCGTCGAGACCTCGAGCGGCTTCGCGTTGCCGCCGGGCGGCGCCGGCGAGTCCGGACAGTTGCCGGACAAGCTGGTGATCCGCCACGAGGGCAGCGGCCAGACCTACGAGCAGCCGCTGCAATGGCGCACCACCGCCTCGGGCGGGCGCAGCGCGGAGAGCCGCTTCGCGCTGCCGCCTGCGGCCAAGCTGGGCCGCTACACGGTGGAGCTGGCCGACGCGCGCCA
>NZ_JCBAJO010000429.1:0-1631 GCF_059772245.1 Cupriavidus sp. R6-3 | reverse complement strand
CACGCCCATCAGCAGCAGCCCGTGCAGCAGGATCCGGTGCTGGCTGCGCGCGATGACCGGCGCCATCACCGCGTTGGGCTTGGCCACCGTCAGCACGCCCAGCAGGCGCTCGCCATCGCGGATCGGCGCCGCGACGTACATCACCGTGCTGCCGTCGTCGTCGGGATCGCTGCGCGTGCTGCGCGCGCCGTACTTGCCGCGCAGCGTCAGGTAGACGTCGTTCCAGCGCGAATAGTCCTGGCCGACCGCGGTGCCGGCCGAATCGAAGCGCACGATGCCGTCGGTGTCGGTGACATAGACGCGATAGCCGATTTCGCGCTTGCGCAGGCCCCACAGTTCGGCATCCAGCGGCGCGTCGCGCAGGCCGGTCAGCTGGCGCGCAAACGCGCCGTCGGCGATGCGGCCCTCGCGCATGTCGTCGACCGCCAGCGCGGCAAGCGCGTGCGCGGTATCGATCAGCGTGTCCTCCATCGCCTGGCGCACGCCCGGCTTGACCTCCTGCACGAACACGCGCAGCGTCAGCCAGGCCGCCAGTCCGACGATCAGGAAGAAACCCAGGAAGATGCGCAGGCCAATCCGCACGCGTGCCGGTCCCGCTCAGATCGCCAGCGAATAACCCATGCCGCGATGGGTGCGGATCGGGTCGTCGTCGCCGGCCGCGCGCAGCTTGGCGCGCAGCGTCTTGATGTGGGTGTCCACGGTGCGGTCGCTGGTGTCGAGCGCATCGTCCCAGACCAGGTCCATCAGCTGCGCGCGCGAGTAGATGCGGCCCGGATGGTCGGCCAGCAGCGCGAGCAGCCGGTATTCGTAGCGGGTCAGGTCGAGCCACTGGCCGCGGTAGGCCAGCCGGGCGCCGTCGCGATCGTGCACGAACGGCGGCGCGGTGTCCTGCGCGGCCTTCTGCGCGGGGACTGGCGCCGCGCCCTCGCTCCGTCCGCGCATGCGACGCAGGATCACGCGCACGCGCGCCGCCAGTTCGCGCGGCGAGAACGGCTTGACCACATAGTCGTCCGCGCCGATCTCCAGCCCGACCACGCGATCGATCTCCTCGTGGCGCGCGGTCAGGAAAATCACCGGCACATCGGAAAAGGTGCGCAACGTGCGGCAGACCTCGAAGCCGTTCAGGTCCGGCAGGCCCACGTCAAGGATCACCAGGTCGACCGGCTGCGCGCGCAGGCGGGCGATTGCCTCGCTGCCCAGCGCGCAATGCTCGACCTGCATGCCCTCGGTGCGCAACGCATAGAGGATCGTATCGGCAATGGCGGACTCGTCGTCGACCACGAGAATCGACGGAACGGGCGTGGCGTTGGCTTGCATGGCGGGCTTGCAGGCGGCTGCGGCGGAATGGGGGACGGGAAGCGGGTCCGTCATTCTAGTCGAGGGCGCCGAGGGCGGCCGCGCCCTGCCGCTGGCGCCGGCGGTGGAAGTAGAGGCGCTGCGCGGCCCAGCGCAGCGGCCGGGAATACAGCATCCACTCGAACAGGCGGTCGGACTGGCAGCGGTCGAACAGCCAGCGCAGCGCGCGATTGACGCGAAAACGCGGCGTGGTGCGCAGGACGGTGCGCTCGGGCGCCGGCCCGCCCTCGCGCAGATGCGCGGCGATCGCGGCGCCGATGGTCTCGCCGTGCTCC
>NZ_JCBAJO010000428.1:0-1652 GCF_059772245.1 Cupriavidus sp. R6-3 | reverse complement strand
TCATCACCACGCTGTGGCGGGCCGCGCATTGGTCTGCCAGCGCCTGCAGCGCATCGGTCAGCGTGTCGATGCCGGCGGCGCGGCTTCCATTGCCGTTGCTGCTGCCGTGAGCGCGGCCGACTCGCAGCCCGCACAGATTGGCGCGATGATGCAGCGCGCCGTCGACGTCGATATCGAGGCCGTGCTCGCGCAGCGCCTGCGCGATGCCGTCGACCGGACGTGCGGACAGCACCGTGGCCGGTCCGCGCAGCGCGTTGGCGGCGGTCTGCCAGAACAGCGCATCGCGCGCCGGCGACGGCTCGGCATAGACGATATGCACGTGGCCAGGCGCCAGCGTCGCCAGTTCGGCCGGGAGGCCGTCGATCGCCAGCGAGGGCCGCGCCTGCAGCCGCGCGAACAGCGCCGAGCGCGGCGGGGCGGGCGTCGCCATCGCCGCGGCGGAGGACGGTGTCAGGGAGGTGGTGGCGGGCCTCGTCGATGGGTTCATGATTCGCGTCGATCCGATCTAGTACGAGGAATACGGCCGAACCGGCTCGGGCGGGAACGGCACCGGCCCGCGCTGCGGTTCGAAGTGATAGCGCAGATAGGCGATCGCGCGATTGGGCGCATAGTCGCGCGAGCGGTCGATCTGCAGCGCCATGCCGGCGACCCACTTCGGCGCGAAGCGGTATTCGACCGCGGCCAGCGCGGTATAGCTGAAGCCGCCGCCGTTTCCGCCGCGATAGTTAGCATCGACGCGCTGATCGCCCGCAATCGTTTGCAGCCAGGGCCGGGTCGGATAGAACGGCATGTCCTTTTCATACGTATCCGACCAACCGGCCGAACCACCCAGCCTCCATGACCACGCGCCCCGGCGTCCGGTCCATTCGAGAGGCACAGCCAGCGAAAGATAACGCTGCGGGCTGTAGTAGCCCCCGTGGCCGAAGGTGTAGTAGCGCAGGTTTTCCTGGTAGCGCCAGTAGTTGACCACCAGTCCGCTGGTCACGCGCTGGTTGCGCGCCTGCAGCAGCGGCCAGTCGAAGCCGGCGCGCACCGTGAACTCGCGATTGGTGCGGACGTTGTGCCCGGTCAGCATGCCGGCGCCAACGGTGGCGAACACGCTGCCGCGCCCGACATCGTGCGAGTACCCAAGCGTGATGCCGTTGCGCGCCACGCCGCCCCAGCGTTCGCCGCTGGCCGGATCGATCGCGCCGGCGTAGGAGATCAGGCTGCTGGTGACCGCGCGGCGCGACACGTCGACCGTGGCCGCGGCGCGGTTCAGTTCGGCGCGATAGCGCAGTCCGCCCACCACGGTCTGCTGCAGGAAGCCGAGCGGGGTCGTGCCGAGATCCGCGCGCCAGCTGTCGTAGGCGCCGTTGTACGCATAGCCCGCGGCCAGCGCCACGCCCTTGTCGGATTGCCCGCGCGGCGCGATGCCGGCGCCGCCGCGCGCGGCGATCTGGCCGAACTCGTCGGCGCCGTTGGCGACGTCCGTGCGCAGCGTGCCGGCATCGAGCAGCACGGTATCGGCGTGGAAGAACACATGGCCGGTGTAGCCATGCGGAATCCGCACGTAGAGCGGGATTTCGGTGGCGCTCAGCTCGGAAATGCCGCTGTCGCCGGACTTGCGCGAGAACAGCGTCGCGGTGGCGACCTGGCCGTCGCGACGCGCA
>NZ_JCBAJO010000427.1:0-1665 GCF_059772245.1 Cupriavidus sp. R6-3 | reverse complement strand
CGACGCTCGACCTCGACGCGCTGCGCGCGCTGTCGACCGCGATGCCGCTCGATACCGCGCTGGCCCGCGAGGTGCGCGTGCTGCGGCCGTCCGGCCGGCTCGACAATCTCGACGTCGACTGGACCCGCGAGCGCGGCGGCCTGCTGCAGCGGCAAGGCGGTCCCGCCCGCTATCGCATCCAGGGCACGCTGCGCAACGTGTCGGTGCGCGAGCAGCCGGCCGAACCGGCGTTCGACAAGGAGGGCCATGCGAACCTGGGCATTCCCGGCTTCAGCGGCCTGTCCGGCAACTTTTCCTTCGACCAGCAGGGCGGCAGCGCGCGCTTCGAGGGCACCCAGGCCACGCTGACCTTCCCCGGCGTCTTCGAAGACCCGCGCCTGCCCTTCGACGAACTGGCCGGCGCATTCGAGTGGCGCCGCGAGGGCGGCAAGCTGGTGGTGCGCACCGACGGCATCCGCTTCGCCAACGCCGACACGGCCGGCACCGTGCGCGGCAGCTGGCGCGAAGGCGGCGACGGCCACGCCGGCATTGCGGAACTGGACGGCGAGCTCGGCCGCGCGCAGATCGCACGCGTGCCGCGCTACCTGCCGCTGCACATTCCCGCCAGTACGCGCCACTATCTGGCCGGCGCGCTGGCGGGCGGCGAGTCCGAGGCGGTCCGTTTCCAGGTCAAGGGCGATCTGGCCCACTTCCCTTTCCATGGTGACGCCGCCCGGCATGGCGACTTCCACGTGGACGTGCCGCTGCGGCAGGCGTCCTACCAGATCGACCCGCACGGTCCGGACGGCAAGCCGCTGTGGCCGCTGTTCACCGAGATCGACGGCAGCCTGCGGTTCGAGCGCGGCGCGATGGCGCTGAACGTCGAGCGCGCCTCGGTGCAGGGCCTGGCCGGCGTGGCGCTGCGCGACGTCAAGGGCCGCATCGACGAGCTGGACCACCGCGGACGGCTGACGCTGGACGGCAGCGCCAGCGGCCCGATGCAGGGTTTCCTGCGCTATATCGCCAGCAGCCCGGTGCGCGAGTGGACCGGCAACGTCACCGGCGACGCGCGCGGCCAGGGCAATGGCGAATTGCGGCTCAAGCTGGACCTGCCGCTGGCCGATGCCACCCGCAGCAAGGTCGAGGGCCAGTACCGCCTGACCGGCAACGACGTGGTGCTGGCGCCGGGCCTGCCGATGCTGGGCGGCGCCACCGGCACGGTGGCTTTCAACGAGCACGGTTTCCAGCTCGATGCGGTGCGCGCGCGCGTGCTCGGCGGCGAGGTGCGCGCCAGCGGCGGCACGCAGTCCGACGGCACGGTGCGCGTGACCGCGGCCGGCAGCGCCAACTCGCGCGGCATCGCCGAGGCGCTGTCCGGTGCCGGGCTGACGCCGCTGGCGCGCCGCTTCGACGGCAATGCCAGCTACCAGGCAGTGATCGGCGTGCGCGAACGCCAGCCGGTGATCTCGTTCACCGCGGACCTCGCCGGCATGGCGGTCGACCTGCCGGCGCCGCTGGCCAAGCCGGCCGGGCAGCCGGCGCCGCTGCGCCTGGAGGTACGACCGGTGGCCGGACGCGCGGGCCACGAGGAACTCGAACTGCAATACGGCGCGATGCTGAACGCCCGCTATCTGCTGCGCCGTGGCGCCGGCGGCGTCGAGGTCGTCAACGGCGGCATCGGCATCG
>NZ_JCBAJO010000426.1:0-1704 GCF_059772245.1 Cupriavidus sp. R6-3 | reverse complement strand
CGAGCTGCGCCATGGCGATGCCGCGCAGCGCGAGCGCCGGGGCGTCCTCACGCAGGGCGACGCAATTGAGCGCCCCGAGCGGGTCACCGACCGCCAGCGCGCGGGCCGCTGCCGAGATCGTCGGGTCCATTCGAATCACGCCACACTTGTCACTCCCTCCCTGTCGAAGCCGGCGCCTAATCTAGCACGAGGATCAACCGACCCGGCGTGCCGCTGCCGCGCTGCACGACAGCTTGGCGGCCCACGCCACGTCCACATGGAGGAAGCACGATGACAACCCACCCCACCGCCACCCGGGAACAATGGCTGGCCGCCCGCCTGGAACTGCTCGAGGCCGAGAAGGCCCTGACGCGACGCAGCGACGAGATCGCGCGCCAGCGGCAGGCGCTGCCCTGGCTGCGGATCGACAAGACCTACCGCTTCGACACCGACGACGGCCCCGCGACGCTGGCCGACCTGTTTCGCGGCCGCTCGCAGCTGTTGGTCTACCACTTCATGTTCGGGCCCGATTACAAGGCCGGCTGCCCGTCGTGCTCCGCGATCGCCGACGGCTTCAACGGCTTTGCGGTCCACCTCGCCAACCACGACGTCGCGCTGACCGCCGTGTCCCGCGCGCCCCTTGTCAAGCTGCAGGCCTACAAGCACCGCATGGGATGGACCTTCCCGTGGGCGTCGTCGGACGACAGCGACTTCAACGCCGACTTCCACGTCTCCTTCACGACCGCGCAGCAGCGCGATGGCGACATCGAATACAACTACCGCCGCGAGCCCGCGGTGCGGGGATGGCGCCGCAACATGGAAGGCGGCGGCCAGGCGGCGGAAGACCAGGTCGCCGCGATGTGCGGCACCGACACGGCGACCTTCCACCGCGACCGGCCGGGCCTGAGCGCCTTCGTGATGGAGGACGGCGTGGTCTATCACACCTACTCGGCGTATGCGCGCGGGCTGGACGGGCTGTGGGGCATGTACCAGTGGCTGGACCGCGCGCCGAAGGGTCGCAACGAGACGGGTGTCTGGTGGCGCCGCCATGACGAGTACGGCGAGCGCTGAGCGGGGGCGTTGCTGCGCGGGCCCCGGGCCGGCGCGCAGGGACGGGAGCCGGCGGGTTTTCTTCGGCGTCTGCGCGGTGCTGTTCTGCCTCGGCACGGCGGCCACGGTGTCGCTGCATGGCACGCTGCATGACGCGATGCCGTCGATGGCGGCCACGCCGATGCCCGGCGGCTGGACGCTGTCGATGGCGTGGACGCCGATGTGCGGGCAGACCTGGGCCGGCGCCGCGGCGGCCTTCGTCGGCATGTGGACTGTAATGATGGTGGCGATGATGCTGCCATCGGTGGCGCCGGCGCTGTGGCGCTATCGGGTGGCCGCCGAAGCAACCGGGCGCGCGACGTGGCTGACGCTGGTCGCGGCGGTGGCCTACTTCCTGGTGTGGACCGCGCTGGGATTGGGGGTCTTCATCCTCGGTGCGATGCTGGTCGCGCTCGCGCTGCAGTGGCCGACGCTGGCGCGGGCCATGCCGGCCCTCGCCGGCCTGGTGGTGCTCACGGCCGGCGCCCTGCAATTCACCGCGTGGAAGGCTCGCTTGCTGGATCGCTGCCGGCACGCGTCCATGCGAGCGACTGCGCAGAACGCGGGGGCTGCATGGCGGCATGGCCTCGGCCTCGGCCTGCACTGCATCCAGTGCTGCGCCGGCGCGACGGCGAG
>NZ_JCBAJO010000425.1:0-1707 GCF_059772245.1 Cupriavidus sp. R6-3 | reverse complement strand
CTGATCCCCGGCCGTCCGCGCCGATTCCGAACCCGAAGCCCCGTGACCGCTCACGGGCCTTCGCCATGCGGCCCTGTCCGCGCCTTTTCCCTGTTGACTGAACCAAGATGAAACGCGTCCTGCTTTTCCTGGCGACCAACCTCGCCGTCATGATCGTGCTGAGCATCACCGCGAGCCTGCTCGGGGTGAATCGCTTCCTGACCGCCAACGGCCTGAACCTCGGCACGCTGCTCGCCTTCGCCGCGCTGATGGGCTTCGGCGGTGCCTTCATTTCGCTGCTGATGTCCAAGACCATCGCCAAATGGTCCACCGGCGCGCAGGTCATCACCCATCCGAGCACCAGCACCGAGCTGTGGCTGATGCAGACCGTCGAGAAGCTGGCGCAGCGCGCCGGCCTGCCGATGCCCGAGGTCGCCATCTACGAGGGCGAACCCAATGCCTTCGCCACCGGCGCGACCAAGAAGAGCTCGCTGGTCGCGGTGTCGACCGGCCTGCTGCAGAGCATGTCGCGCGACGAGGTCGAGGCCGTGCTGGCGCACGAGGTCGCGCACGTGGCCAATGGCGACATGGTGACGCTGACGCTGATCCAGGGCGTGGTGAACACGTTCGTGATCTTCCTCGCCCGCATCGTCGGCTACTTCGTCGACTCGATGCTGCGCCGTAACGACGAGGAGTCGAGCGGCCCCGGCATCGGCTACATGGTCACGGTGATCGTCTGCGAAATCGTGTTCGGCATCCTCGCCAGCATCATCGTCGCGGCCTTCTCGCGCCATCGCGAATTCCGCGCCGACGCCGGCGCCGCCCGCCTGATGGGCACGCCCTCGCCGATGGTGGCCGCGCTGCGCCGCCTGGGCGGCATGGAAGCCGACGGCCTGCCGCAGAACATGCAGGCGATGGGCATCTCGGGCGGCAAGTCGTGGCTGGCGCTGTTCTCCAGCCACCCGCCGATCGAGGCCCGCATCGCGGCGCTGCAGGGCACGCGCTGAAGTCGGACTGCGGGACCGTGGGACGGCCGTCGCTCAGGCGGCGGCGTTCACCGGTTCCCGCTCCGGCGTCTGCGTTTGCGACTGCGTTTGCGTCGACTGCGCCCGGAACGCGGCGCGATAGCGTTCCGGCGTGGTCCGCAGATGGCGCAGGAAGGCCTGCCGCATGCCGTCGGCGCTGCCGAATCCCGCCATGCGCGCCACCGTCTCCAGCCGGCGCTCGCTCTGCTCGAGCATCCGCCGCGCCGCCTCGACCCGCTGCGTCTCCACATAGCGGGCAGGCGTCTGCCCTACTTGCTTCGCGAAGACCCGCGCAAAATTGCGCGGGCTCATTGCTACCCGCTCGGCCAGCGCGCCGACCGACAGGTCCGCGTCGAGATGGTCGGCGATCCATCCCTGCAAATCCCTCAGCTCCGGACTCTGCGCCGCCTGCGCCTGCAGCGCGCTTGAGAACTGCGCCTGGCTGCCCGGCCGCCGCAGGAACAGCACCAGCTCGCGCGCCACCGCCAGCGAGGTGGCGTGGCCCAGATCGTCCTCGACCAGCGCCAGCGACAGGTCCATGCCCGCGGTGACGCCGGCTGATGTGTACAGCCGCCCGGCCTGGATCCAGATCGGATCGGCATCGACCGTCACGCGCGGATGCCGCCGCGCCAGCTTCTCCGCGTGGCGCCAGTGCGTGGTGGCGCGCTGCGTATCGAGCAGCCCGGTGCGCGCCAGCACGAAG
>NZ_JCBAJO010000424.1:0-1731 GCF_059772245.1 Cupriavidus sp. R6-3 | reverse complement strand
TGCAGGCCGCGCGCGAAGTACCGCTGGCCGGATCGCAGATCAATCCGCTGTCGCGCGCCCCGATCGATACGGTGCTCGACGTTGGCGTGCGCGCGATCAACGGCATGCTGACCGTCGGCCGCGGCCAGCGCATGGGCCTGTTCGCGGGCTCGGGTGTCGGCAAGAGCGTGCTGCTCGGCATGATGGCGCGCTATACCAGCGCCGAAGTGATCGTGGTCGGCCTGATCGGCGAACGCGGCCGCGAAGTGAAGGACTTCATCGAGAACATCCTCGGCGAGGAGGGCCGCGCCCGCTCGGTGGTGGTCGCCGCCCCGGCCGACACCTCACCGCTGCTGCGCATGCAGGGCGCGGCCTACGCGACGCGCCTGGCCGAGTATTTCCGCGACCAGGGCCGCCATGTGCTGCTGATCATGGATTCGCTGACGCGCTATGCGATGGCCCAGCGCGAGATCGCGCTGGCCATCGGCGAGCCGCCGGCAACCAAGGGTTACCCCCCTTCGGTGTTCGCCAAGCTGCCGACCCTGGTGGAGCGCGCCGGCAACGGCGCCGAGGGCGGCGGCTCGATCACCGCCTTCTATACCGTGCTGGCCGAGGGTGACGACCAGCAGGATCCGATCGCCGACTCGGCGCGCGCGATCCTCGACGGCCATATCGTGCTGTCGCGCAGCCTGGCCGAGGCCGGCCACTATCCGGCGATCGACGTCGAGGCCTCGATCAGCCGCGCGATGACCGCATTGATCTCGCCGGAACAATTCGGCTCGGTGCGCCGCTTCAAGCAATTGATGTCGCGCTACCAGCGCAACCGCGATCTGATCAGCGTCGGCGCCTACGTACCGGGCGCCGATCCCGAACTCGATCTGGCGATCCGCCTGCATCCGCGCATGGAAGCCTTCCTGCAGCAGGACATTCACGAGCGCGCGGGGTACGGCGAATCGATCGATCAACTGCATCTGCTCTTCGACAGGAGCGCAAATGGCTAAGACCTCTCCGCTGAACACGCTGGCCGACCTGGCCCAGAACGACACCGACACCGCCGCGCGCGAACTCGGACGGCTGCAGGGCCAGCGCACGCAGGCCGAGCAGCAGCTCGCCGCGCTGACCCAGTACCGGCAGGAATACCGCGCGCGCATGCAGGCCTTGATGCAGAACGGCATGCCGTCGGCGCGCTGGCACGACTTCTCCCAGTTCCTGGATTCGCTCGACGCCGCGATCCGCCAGCAGACGGAGGCGCTCGCCAAGGCCGAATCGCAGCTGCTGGCCGGCCGCGCCAACTGGCAGAAGCAGAAGCAGCGCCTGAACTCGTTCGACACGCTGATCGCGCGTGCCGAATCCCGCGAGCAGCAGATCGCCGCGCGCCGCGAGCAGCGGGCCACCGATGAGTACGCCGCGCGCCTGTCCCGGCAGCAGGTAGGCAGCGGACACAACCAATAAGCCAGCAAGTACAGATGATCGACATCAGCCAAATCGTCAGCGGCGGCGCCGCACCCGCCAACGCTCCGCGCAACCCGCAGCCCGCTTCGGGCGCGAGCGAGTTCGGCGATGCCCTGGCGCGCGCACGCCAGACGCAGGCCGGCGAAGCGAGCGCGGCCAGCCAACAGCAGCAGCCGGCCAAGAGCGGCAAAACGGCCGACAGCGCAGGCAAGAACGCTGCCGAGACCGGCAAGAAGGCGGACCCGGCCGACGCCGGCGCCGATGCCGGCAAGACGCAGGGGAGCACCGGCAAGGCCGAGG
>NZ_JCBAJO010000423.1:0-1752 GCF_059772245.1 Cupriavidus sp. R6-3 | reverse complement strand
AGGAGTTGCTGATCACGCGCGCGGCGCTCGAGCGCTACGACTGCGCGCAGTCGCTCGCCGACGTGCGCGCCAGCGTCCGCAACATCGGCCGCATCGGCGCCTGGTTGCCGCGCATGGCGCGGCCGCAGTCGATGTGGAAGCTGCTGGGCCTGGCCAAGGACTATCCGATCGTGGGATCGGCCCTGTCGCTGGCGCTGCCGTTGATGCGCCGCGTGCCGGTGCTGCGCTGGGGCTGGAAGCTGTCCAAGCTGGGTGCCGTCGCCGGCGCCGGCTATTGGGCCTACCGGACTTGGCAGCAGGCGCGCTCGCAGACGCCCGAGGGCAATGTCCCCGCGCCGAGCCCCGCCCGCGGCGACGCCGCCGCGCGCACCGATACCGGTTTTCACGATCCGCTGGTACGCTGAGCCGTCGCGCCCGCCGCGGGAAGCCCGATTGCACTGGCATCCGCGCGGCAACCGGGCGCGGGCTCGCCCGCGCATCGCCCATTCATCGCGTGTCTTCGACACCTCGACACCTCGACACTGAGCCGCCATGCACCAGAAGGCCTTCTACATCCTGTTGGCCATCGTCACCATCGCCTTCTTCTGGGTGCTTCAGCCGTTTTTCGGCGCGGTATTCTGGGGCGTGATCCTGGCGATCATCTTCACCCCGCTGAACAATCTGCTGACGCGCAAGATGCGCGGCCGCGCCAACCTGGCCTCGCTGATCACGCTGCTGCTGTGCCTGCTGGTGGTGGTGCTGCCGATGTTCCTGGTCACCGCCTCGCTGCTCAATGAAACCACCGCGGTGGTGCACCAGATCCGCTCCGGCCATATCAATTTCACCGCCTATTTCGAACAGGCCGTGGCGGCGCTGCCGTCGAGCCTGAACTCGGCGCTGACCCGGCTCGAGCTGAACGACGTCGCCTCGATCCAGGAAAAGCTCGCCACCGCGGCCGGACAGATCAGCCAGTACCTCGCCACGCAGGCGCTCAGCATCGGCCAGAACACCTTCCAGTTCGTCATCAGCTTCGGCGTGATGCTGTATCTGCTGTTCTTCCTGCTGCGCGACGGCGCCAAGCTGACCCGGCGCATTCGCCTGGCGCTGCCGCTGAGCGAGGAGCACAAGCAGATGCTGCTGCTGAAGTTCACCGGCGTGATCCGCGCGACCATCAAGGGCAATCTCGCCGTGGCCGCGCTGCAGGGCCTGCTCGGCGGCGTGCTGTTCGCGGTGCTCGGCATCCAGGGCGCGGTGCTGTGGGGCGTGGTGATGGCGGTGCTGTCGCTGCTGCCGGCGGTCGGCGCGGGGCTGATCTGGGGACCGGTCGCGATCTACTTCCTGCTGACCGGCGTGCTGTGGAAGGGCATCACGGTGATCGCGTTCGGCGCGCTGGTGATCGGCGCCGTCGACAACGTGCTGCGCCCGATCCTGGTCGGCAAGGACACCAAGATGCCCGACTGGGTGATCCTGATCTCGACGCTGGGCGGCATGGCGCTGTTCGGCATCAACGGCTTCGTGATCGGACCGCTGATCGCGGCGCTGTTCATCGCCAGCTGGGACCTGTTCGTGTCGATGCGGGAGACGGAGTCGAACACGACGACGACCAAAACGCCGACTCCACCCACGCAGCCGCCGACGCCGGGCCGCTGAAGGCCTTGCCCGGCCGCAATGCGGCCGGGACACCATGCACGGCTGGGACACCAGCACGCCCGGGACACCATGCGCCATGCAAAAAGGGCCTGTGACTTGCGCCACAGGCCCTTCTTCAATACT
>NZ_JCBAJO010000422.1:0-1772 GCF_059772245.1 Cupriavidus sp. R6-3 | reverse complement strand
TGGCCGCGCACGGCTTCTGCCTGACCCTCTGATGGCGGGCCGGCCCCTGCGTCCCAAGCCCGCGGTTGCAGGCCGGCGCGGGAATGCCATACAATCGCGGGAAGCCACGGCGACCGGGCCGCTTTCGCGCAGGTGTCGTGGTCGCCCGGTCGCGCTTGTTCCAGGCGTCTGTCACGGCACTCATGGGTTTCCATACCCATCTCCCTCCCCGCACTGTCCGGCTAGAACATCCGGTGTCGACATCGGCCAAGAATACCGGCCAGCGGCGTGGCAGCGAGGGGCCCGACAGGCTGCACGCCAGGCCATGACCAAGTTGTCTCGCAATCCGGACGGTCACGACCGCCCGGGCGTGTCGGCCGCAACAGGGGAGACGGCGCGACGCGCTGGTCCTTCCGCCGACCGATATCGGGAGACGGGCGGACGATCTTCTGCCGGACCGGACCGGCAATCGATGCACCGATGAGAAGCGCGCGGACCCGATGCGGCAAGCATCCCGGTCGGCAGCGCGATGAATGGCGGCAGGCGTCCCTGAAGCGGAACGCGCGCCGCTGAATCGACCAATCTCCAGCGCGTCCGGGTGTCACGGACGCAGATGCAAAGACAGGCCGCACACCACAACATGAATACCCAAGAGGCGAAAATCGTCCTCGAGACGGCGCTGATCTGCGCGCAGGAGCCGCTGCGCGTCGCCGATCTGCGCCGCTTGTTCGCCGACGACGTCGGCGCCGACACGATCCGTGTTCTGCTGGAGGAGTTGCGCAAGGACTGGGAGCCGCGCGGTGTCGAGCTGGTGGCGCTGGCAAGCGGCTGGCGCTTTCAGAGCCGTCCGGCGATGCGCGAATACCTGGACCGGCTCAATCCGGAAAAGCCGCCGAAATACTCGCGCGCGGTGATGGAGACGCTGGCCATCATCGCCTATCGCCAGCCGGTGACGCGCGGCGATATCGAGGAAATCCGCGGGGTCACGGTCAGCACCGAAGTGATCAAGAAGCTCGAGGACCGCAGCTGGATCGAGGTCATCGGCCATCGCGACGTACCCGGCAAGCCCGCGCTGTACGCGACCACCAAGACCTTCCTCGACGACCTCGGGCTGCGTACGCTGGACGAACTGCCGCCGCTGGAGGATCCGCAGGCGCAGGTCCAGGAGGCGCTGCTGAAGCAGGGCGCCATCGATTTCGAAGAGGTCGCCACCGCGGCCGGCGTCGACGAAGAGGCATTTGCCGCGGCGCCGGAAGGCGTGGCGCAGGCCGATGGCATCGACGCCGCTGCGGTTCCTACGGCCGATGGGAGCGAAGGGCTGCATGGTGCCGATGCAGTTGATTCAGCTGATGCAGCCGATGCCGCCGATGAGGCGCCCCAGGATGTGGCGCTCGCCGAAGATGTAGCCGCGGCCGGCGTGGCCACCGGGGAAGGGTCCCCTGAGATGTCCGGCGAGGGGCAGCCACGGGCCGATGCCGATGACTCCGCCGAAGCCCCGGCGATGGCCGCGGCGGCGGGGTCCGAGGATGCCGCCGGCGCTGCCGAGGCCACCGACGCTGCCGAAGGCGCCGAAGCGCCCGAAGCCGCCGAAGCGCCCGAAGCCGCCGAAGCTGGCGGCGAGTCCGCCGGCCAGGCCGACGCCGACGCGCCCCAACTCGATGAACGCGATGCCGACGAGCATGGCACGCGCGTCCCGAACTAAGACCAGATGCAACAAGCGAGTGTGAATACTTTGTCCGACTCTATCGATCAAGACGTGCGCGAGGCTGAGACGCCTGCCGAGGGCGCCGCGC
>NZ_JCBAJO010000421.1:0-1777 GCF_059772245.1 Cupriavidus sp. R6-3 | reverse complement strand
CTGGCCGGCACATGCAGCGTCAGATAGGCGGTCGCCAGCATCACGATCCACGCCATGCCGAGCGCGTAACCGGCCACCACGTCCGACAGCCAATGCATGCCCAGATAGAGCCGCGACAGGCCGATGGCGACCACCACGGTCGCCGTCACCGCCAGCACCGGAATGCGCACGCGCCAGGGCTGCCGCACGCAGAGCAGGAAGGCCAGGAAGCCGTAGGTGACCATGCTGCTGGTCGCGTGGCCGCTCGGAAATGAAAACGACTCGACGCCGCCGTAGATGCTGGCCGGCCGGCCGCGCGCCAGGCCGTACTTGAGCACCAGCACGCAGGCACGCGCGCCGATCAGCGCGATCGTCCAATAGACCGCGGCGGCCCACGCACGGCGCCACGCCAGCCAGCCGAACACCGCGATGCCGATCGCCACCGCGATGCGCGCGCCGCCGAATTCCGTGATGGCGGTCATCGCGACGTCGAGCCAGTCCTGCCGGCCCTGCTGCAGCCACGCGAACACCGCCTGGTCGACCCGCATCAGCGGCGTTTCCGCGGCCACCGCCACCGCAAGCCAGATCAGCAGGCCACCGCTGCCAAGCAGCACCGCGGCCGCGAGCACGACCAGCAGGATCTCGGCGACCTCGCGCTCCAGCAGCTTCAGCACCCGCGGCCAGCGCTCGCCCGCACGCGCGTGCAGCGCATCGCGCGCGACGTGCCGCAGCGAATCGAGCAGCCGTACCACCGGATGGATCAGCACCAGCGCGATGCGGACCAGGCAGAGCCCCAGCACGGCCAGCACGACGAACAGCAGCAGGCCGCCGATCAGCAGGCCGGGCGTGGGCTGCTCGAAGCGCAGCCAGGCAGGCCAGGCCGCGATCAGCTCGTCCATCGTGGCCTCTGGCTCGTGCTCGATCTCGTGCTCGATCTGGTGCTCAATCTCGTCATCCGTTTCGTCGCCATTGGTGGCATGGGCAGGTTCCGTGTTTTCGTAATTCTCGCGGCAATGACCGTGTCATCCGGGCCGGGTACAACACCGCGTCAATCCGCATGATAGAACGCGCGCCGTGCGGATCGCGCCCGCGCCGCCGGGTCGCGCCCACGCCGCCGGGTCGCTCGCGCCCGCGCCGCAATCAGGCAGCGATCGCACTGAACTCACGCTTGAAAAATTTGCAGTGGCCGCGCCGGCACGAAGCCGTTAGGCTATGCAGCGAGCGCGACGAGGAGACAACCCCGATGCCCCGCGACGATACCCCACCCCTGCAGCATCTGCATCCCAAGCTGCGCCAGGTCAGCAACGGCAGCGAGCCGGTCAACCAGCTGCGCGCGCAATATTCGCAATGCGTGGTGACCCGCAAGTCCGCGCTGCCCGAACCGGCCGAGCGACGGCTGGCGATCGAGCAGCAGGAACGCGACCGCTTTGCCGCCGGCCTCAGCGACTACAGTTGCCTGACCGTGCATCGCGGCCGCGTGACGCGTCCCAAGCAGCAGGCCATGCCGGTGGCCGACGACGTCTTCATCAACGTGATCGTCGAGACCGAGCCGCGCGAGCCCGGCGCGCCCGACGATACCGAGCACGTGCTGCGCGCGATCGACCGCATGCTGGCGGAGGCCGGCCATCGTCGCCGGCCCGGGCAGCAACCCGCCACGCCGCTGCTGCATCGGCGCAATTTCATCGCGGCCACCGTGCCGATCTCCACGTTGCGCGGTCTGGCCGCGCTCGAGGGCGTGCGCTACGTGCACCGCAGCGAAACGCTGTCGCTGCGGCTGCCGCGCCCTGATCGCGGCCCG
>NZ_JCBAJO010000420.1:0-1806 GCF_059772245.1 Cupriavidus sp. R6-3 | reverse complement strand
GTGATCGAGCTGGAGCCCGACTGGCGCTATCGGCTGCTCGCCGTGCTGACCGAACCGAGCGTCGCGCTGATCCTGATGATGATCGGCATCTACGGGCTGATCTTCGAATTCTCGACACCCGGCATGGTGCTGCCCGGCGTGGCCGGCGCGATCTGCCTGCTGCTGGCGCTGTTCGCGCTGCAGATGCTGCCGATCAATTACGCCGGCCTGGCGCTGATCGCGCTGGGCATCGGCTGCATGGTGGCCGAGGCCTTCCTGCCGAGCTTCGGCGCGCTGGGCCTGGGCGGCATCGTGGCGTTCGCGCTGGGCGCCGTGATGCTGATCGACACCGACATCCCGGGTTTCGGCGTGCCGTTGTGGATGATCGGCACGCTGTCGCTGGCGGCCGCGGCGCTGAGCTTCGGCGTGTCCGCGGCCGCCGTGCGCGCACGCCGCCAGCCCGCGGTGATCACCGACACCCGCGTGGTCGGCAATGCCGGCCGCATCATCGATGACGGCTGGGCCGAGGTGCAGGGCGAACGCTGGCGCGTGCGCAGCGCGGCACCGCTGCAGACCGGCCAGGCCGTGCGCGTGACAGGCCGCCAGGGCCTGGTGCTCGACGTCGAGCCGGCCGACAGCCTGTCCACGGACGAATCCCCCGCGCGGCCGCCGCCCTCCCCCACGTCCCCCACCTCCCCACAAGGAGACCGACCATGATCTTCAGCCTCAGCGCCGGCACCCTCGTCATCCTGCTGGCCCTGCTGATCTTCTCCGCCTTCCGCGTGCTGCGCGAGTACGAACGCGGCGTGGTGTTCATGCTGGGCCGGTTCTGGCGCGTCAAGGGACCGGGTCTGGTGCTGGTGATCCCGGTGATCCAGCAGATGGTGCGGGTCGACCTGCGCACCGTGGTGATGGACGTGCCGGCGCAGGACGTGATCTCGCGCGACAACGTCTCGGTCAAGGTCAACGCGGTGGTCTATTTCCGCGTGGTCGATCCGCAGAACGCGATCATCCAGGTAGCCAACTTCCTCGAGGCCACCAGCCAGCTGGCGCAGACCACGCTGCGCGCGGTGCTCGGCAAGCACGATCTCGACGAGATGCTGTCCGAGCGCGAGAAGCTGAACCTGGACATCCAGAAGGTGCTGGACGCGCAGACCGACGCCTGGGGCATCAAGGTGTCGAACGTCGAGATCAAGCATGTGGATCTGAACGAATCGATGGTGCGCGCGATTGCGCGGCAGGCCGAAGCGGAACGCGAGCGGCGCGCCAAGGTGATCCACGCCGAGGGCGAGCTGCAGGCGTCGGTGAAGCTGCTGGAAGCGGCGCAGATGCTGGCGCGGCAGCCGCAGGCGATGCAGCTGCGCTATCTGCAGACGCTGACGCAGGTGGCGGGCGATCGCAGCTCGACCATCGTGTTTCCGGTGCCGATCGAGATGATGGAGGTGTTGCGGCCGCACGTGCGCGGCGCCGCGGCGCAGGCCGCCGAGGCTGCCGCGGCCACCGGCGCGACGATGGGGACCGCCGCCAGTGCCGCGGACAGCAACGAGCCGCCGCATTGAGTGGGGGGCATTGCGTCGGGCGCTTTGAATTGTGTGCATTGAGTTGGGGGCATTGAGTTGGGGGC
Source organism: Cupriavidus sp. R6-3 (assembly GCF_059772245.1). Taxonomy (NCBI): domain Bacteria; kingdom Pseudomonadati; phylum Pseudomonadota; class Betaproteobacteria; order Burkholderiales; family Burkholderiaceae; genus Cupriavidus; species Cupriavidus sp. R6-3. Next base: position 203 of record NZ_JCBAJO010000420.1, on the reverse strand, counting down.
ATTGAGTTGGGTGCATTGAGCCGGTCGCAATGACTCGGGCGCAATGCGCCCAGCGCACCAGGCCCCGCACCACTACCGCGACACCGCCCCATCGCGCTGCGCCCAGCGCACGACATCCTCCCGCGAGGGGATCGCAATGAGGCCGCCGAGCGCGGCCGCCGCAGCGATGCGGCTCTCCTCGCTGCCGGACGACGACAGCGCCG
>NZ_JCBAJO010000042.1:0-29116 GCF_059772245.1 Cupriavidus sp. R6-3 | reverse complement strand
TGGCTGCTGCGCGCGCCGGTGCTGCGGGCCTATGCCAGCGATGCGGCGGTGGTACAGGCCGCGCTGCCGCTGGTGACCTTCGTCGCGCTTTATCAGGCCTTCGACGCCGTGCAGGTGACCACGGCCTTCGTGCTGCGCGCCTACAAGATCGCGCTGGTGCCGACCGTGATCTACGCGGTGTCGCTGTGGGGAATCGGCCTGGGGGGCGGCTATGTGCTGGGTTTCGGGCTGATCGACGGGATGCCGGCGTTCACGCACGGCGCCGCCGGTTTCTGGCTGGCCAACAGCCTGAGCCTGGCGATTGCCGGGGCGCTGCTGGTGTTCTATTTCATTCGGATCAGCGAGGAGCGCAGCTGAGGGGATTGAGGCCAGAGGTCGAACCCCACGGCACTCGCGGCGCTCCGCCCTTCCGCCCTTCCGCCCGGACAAATCGGGCGGCAAAATCCCGCGCCAAAAAGGAAAACCAAAAAGAAAAACCCGCATGGCGTTAACCATGCGGGTTGAGTTTTGGCGGAGTGGACGGGACTCGAACCCGCGACCCCCGGCGTGACAGGCCGGTATTCTAACCGACTGAACTACCACTCCTTAGTCGGCTTATCGATATTGCCGCACCGAGGTGCAGGCTTTACCGATAATCTGGACGTTTGATTACGCCCATTATCTGGCGTCCCCTAGGGGATTCGAACCCCTGTACTCACCGTGAAAGGGTGATGTCCTAGGCCTCTAGACGAAGGGGACAGAAACCTGTTTTTCAACACGTTCCGTCTTGTTTCGCGCATCGCGGCGAGCCGCTTTGCGGAAACGGATAACACCGTGCTGCTGATGTTACCGCTGGAATTTTGGTGGAGCTAAGCGGGATCGAACCGCTGACCTCTTGCATGCCATGCAAGCGCTCTCCCAGCTGAGCTATAGCCCCATAAATACTGCTGCCGCCGTTATTGCCACCGGCGTTTCGTCTCTCGTTTCCAGATTATCCTTCGTTTTACCGAAGCGATTATCTTGTCGTTTCCAGCGAAGCCAAGATTATATAACAGCCTTGCTTTTTTGCAAGCCCCTATTTCACTTTTTTACTGCTTCGGCTTGTCGTCGATATCGCTTCGGATATTCGCCGCCGTTACCGCCGCGGTACTGCCGTGATGCCCGCTTGGTGTTGAACCGCGCTGCAGGGAGAAAGAGATTATGCGCAAGTCGCGGCAAAAGCGCAAGCCCCTGCCGCAACTTTTTTTGCTGAATCAGGCACCCACACCGGCCTGCAGCCGGCGCAGCACCGTATCGCGGCCGATCAGCTCCAGCACCGCGTCGATGCTCGGCGTCTGCAGCTGGCCGACCACCAGCAACCGCACCGGCATCGCCAGCTTCGGCATCTTCAGGCCGAACTCGGCCAGCACCGCCTTGAACTCGGCGGAGATCGCCTCGCGACGCCATTCGGCCAGGCCAGCAAGGCGCTCGGCCAGCTCGCGCACGGCCGGCACGATCTCGGCGGTCAGGTGCTCTGCCTTCAGCGCCGGATCGGGCTGCGGCTCGCCGCGATAGAACAGCAGCGCGGTCTGCGCGACCTCCTTCAGCGTATTGGCGCGATCCTTGACCAGCGCGACCACGCCGACCAGGTCGGCGCCTTCCACCTTGCCACCCAGCTGCTCGATGAAGGGTCGGGTCAGCTCGGCCAGCCGCGCGTTGTCGCCGACCTTGATGTAGTGGTTGTTCAGCCAGGCCAGCTTCTCGGGGTTGTACTGCGCCGGCGACTTGCCGAGGTGTTCGAGGTCGAACCACTCCACGAACTGATCGCGCGAGAAGATTTCGGCGTCGCCATGCGCCCAGCCCAGCCGCGCCAGATAGTTCAGCACCGCCTCGGGCAGATAGCCTTCGTCGCGATAGGCGGTCACCGCCATCGCGCCATGGCGCTTGCTCATCTTCTCGCCGTGCTCGTTCAGCACGGTCGGCAGGTGCGCGTAGACCGGCGGCGTGCCGCCCAGCGCGCGGATGATGTTGATCTGGCGCGGCGTGTTGTTGACGTGGTCGTCGCCGCGGATCACATGGGTGATCTTCATGTCGAGGTCGTCGATCACCACGCAAAAGTTGTAGGTCGGCGTGCCGTCCGGCCGCGCGATCACCAGGTCGTCGAGCTCGTCGTTCGAGATCTCGATGCGGCCCTTGACCGCGTCGTCCCACACCACGCTGCCGCCGATCGGATTCCTGAAGCGGACCACCGGATCGACGCCGGCCGGCGGCGTCGGCAGGACCTTGCCCGGCTCGGGCCGCCAGAAGCCGTTGTAGCGCGGCTTCTCGCCGCGCGCGCGCTGCTCCTCGCGCAGCGCGTCCAGCTCCTCGGTGCTCATATAGCAGTGGTAGGCCAGGCCCGCGTCGAGCATCTGCCGGACCACCTCGCGGTAGCGGTCCATCCGCTGCATCTGGTAGAACGGGCCCTCGTCGATGTCCAAGCCCAGCCACTCCATGCTTTCGAGGATCACGTCGACCGCTTCCTGCGACGAGCGTTCGACGTCGGTGTCCTCGATGCGCAGGATGAAATCGCCCTTCATGCGACGGGCGAAGGCCCACGGATACAGCGCGGAGCGGATATTGCCCAGGTGGATGAAGCCGGTCGGGCTCGGGGCGAAGCGGGTGCGGACGCGTGTGGTCATAGACGGGAAACAGGGGGAATACCGCGGAAACTCGGCAAACAAAAAGGCCCGCGCAGCAACAGGCGGGGCCGACGATTCGGAGCGGGTTATTGTAGCAAAGGCCCCTGTCACCCCCGGCAGGCATATCTGTCACCCCTGCCCGTTCCGCAGGCCGCGCGGCCGAATCGTTTATGCTATCGCCCCGTCCGAACCGCTGCCCCGCCGGGCCCGCCCTCGAATGGCGCCGGTGGCTCGCTTAAGAACCGACGAACCGGCGGACCGGCGGACCGGCGGACCGACCTCCCGCCCGACCCTTTCATTTCCCGCATGCAACGACGTACGTTCCTGAGCGCGGCGGCGGGCGCCACCGCGGCGTCCCTGCTGGCGGCCTGCAGCCTGGGCCCCAAGCCTGACACTCCCGACGAACCGTCCGCGGTCACGCCGCCGCCGCGGCCCATCCGCATCGGCCTGGCGCTGGGCGGCGGCGCCGCGCGCGGCTTCGCCCATATCGGCGTGATCAAGACGCTGGAAGCGCACGGCATCCGCCCCGACCTGGTCACCGGCACCAGCGCCGGCGCGGTGGTCGCCGCGCTGTACGCCTCCGGCATGGACGGCTTCGAGCTGAACAAGCACGCGCTGAAGATGGACGAGGCCACCATCGCGGACTGGGCGCTGCCGTTCGGCACGCGCTTCGGCGGCTGGCTCAAGGGCGAGGCGCTGCAGAACTATGTGAACCGGCTGGTGGACAACCGGCCAATCGAGGCGATGAAGATCCCGCTGGGCATCGTCGCCACCGACCTGAAGACGGGCCGCGCGATCCTGTTCCGGCGCGGCAACACCGGACAGGCGGTGCGCGCCTCCAGCAGCGTGCCGGGCGTGTTCCAGCCGGTGTCGATCCAGGGGCACGACTATGTCGACGGCGGCCTGGTCGAGCCGGTGCCGGTGGATTCGGCACGCAGCATGGGCGCGGACTTCGTCATCGCGGTCAATATCTCGGCCGATCCGGCCAGCCAGAACAATGCCGGCCAGAGCGGCGTGCTGCTGCAGACCACGGCAATCATGGGGCAATCGATCAACCGGCTTGCGCTGGCGCGCGCCGACGTGGTGATCCGTCCCGATCTGCCCGACATGAGCGGCAGCGACTTCGGCGCGCGCAACCGCGCGATCCTGGCCGGCGAGAAGGCCGCCGTCGCCGCCCTGCCCGCGCTGCGCGAGAAGCTGGCGCAGGCGCGGCTGCAGCCGGTCGCTCCGATTGCGGGCAAGTAGGCGGCGGGAAGTAGGCGGCGGGCAAGCAGGCGCGGAAGTAGACAAGGCGAGCGCAAGGAACGACCGCGCAAACAAACGAGGCAAACAAAAAGGACTGCCGAGGCAGTCCTTTTTGTTGCATGGCGATCGGCACGGATTGGCGCCGATTCGACACCGTGTCGCACCGATCGGCGCCGCGCGGCGCCCTCGCCGCTCAGCCGCCGTAGAACGTGCGTCCGCTGGCGTTCGGATCGAAGCGCTTGAGCGTCTCGACCATGCCGCCGATGCCGCCTGCCGCGCCGTTGTCGCGCTCGGGCATATCGTCGATGCGGCGCGCGCCGTTGTAGCGCGTGACCCAGTAGGCCGAACGCATGTCGTCGACGCGGATCTTGCTGCCGGTCGACGGCGCGTGCACGAACTTGTTGTCGCCGATATAGATGCCCACATGCGAGAACGCGTGGCGCATCGTGTTGAAGAACACCAGATCGCCCGGGCGCAGCTCGTGCGCGGCGACGTTGGTGCCGACGCGGCTGATCTCGACCGAGCGCCGCGGCAGCATGAAGCCGAAGGTGTCGTTGAAGACGTAGCGGACGAAGCCGCTGCAGTCCAGGCCCGATTCCGGCGTGTTGCCGCCGAAGCGATAACGGACACCGATCAGGCCCAGCGCGTTCATCACCAGGTCGCCGGCCTTGTTGGCGACATGGCTCGTCGAATTCATCATCGACGACAGCAGGCCCTTCCTCGGCTCGGACTGCTGCGGGGCCTCGACGCTCAGCTCCGCGCCGGGTTCCTTGAACACCGTGTCAGCCAGGGCTCCATTCGACAAGGCCGCGCCGCATGCCAGGGTCAGTCCGATGGCGGCACGCGCCAGGGAATGAAGCACCGTTCGCTGCATGGGTTCTCCCGTTGGTTCCGGTTCGGATGGTTCAAATCACACGATCCCTCACGCGACGCGGCAATCCATCGTCGTGTGGATCGGAGATGACTATGTGGAAAAACTGCTGAGGGCGGATGTCGGCACCGAATCATCCCGACAACGGCGTCGGGGCACGGCGTGCATGCATCCGCCAGGAGACGTGCGGCGTGCAAACCACCCACACATCAAGTTCTCGCGGGATGGTATAAGGTCACGCCAGCGATGTCAAAGTTCGTTACAAAATCGGCCGAAATCGCCATGTAATCAACGGAATAGCGAGGGACTTGCACGCTAATTCTTCCGATTGACCGCAATATCGGACATGAGCGCGGACATGGAGCGGAGACATCGGCGGGATCAACCCCGCCAGCCGCCCACGTCTCCAGGACGCGGTTCCAGGCCCCGCCCCAGCACCGAATCCATGCCGAGCTGGGCGGCCCGCATCAACTTGCGCGTGTAGGCATGCTGCGGTGCGCCCAGCACCGCCTCGGTTTCGCCCGCCTCGACCACCTCGCCGCCCTTCATCACGATGACCCGGTGCGCCATCGCCCGGATCACGGCCAGATCGTGGCTGATGAACAGGTAGCTGAGGTTGTACTTGCGCTGCAGCTGCGCCAGCAGCGCCAGCACCTGCTGCTGGATCGATACGTCGAGCGCGGAGGTCGGTTCGTCGAGCACCACCACCTGCGGCTTGAGGATCAGCACGCGCGCGATGGCGATCCGCTGGCGCTGTCCGCCGGAGAATTCGTGCGGATAGCGTCCCAGCGCGGTCCGGTCCAGCCCGACTTCGCGCAGCGCCTCGATCACGCGCTCACGCATCGCCTCGCGCGACAGACCGGGCTGATGCAGCGCCAGGCCTTCGCCGACGATCTGCTCGATCGTCATGCGTGGCGACAGCGAGCCGAACGGGTCCTGGAACACCACCTGCAGCCGGGCCCGCAGCGACGCTCGCTCGGCCCGCTTGACCTGGTCCAGGCTGCGGCCGAGGAACTGGATCTGGCCGCCGCTCTTGCGCTGCAGGGCCAGCACGGCATGGGCGAGCGTGGTCTTGCCCGAGCCGGACTCGCCGACGATGCCCAGCGTCTCGCCCTCGCGCAGATCGAAGTCGACCTCCTTGACGGCGCGCACCACGTCGCGCCCGAACCAGCCCGCCAGCCCGCGCCGCTTGCGCGTGTAGTTGACGTCAAGTCCACGCGCGCTCAGCAGGGTCGGCGCCAGCGGGAGCACCGGCACCACGTCGCGCCGCGGGCGGCTGTCGATCAGTCGCTGCGTATACGGATGGCGCGGGTTGGCGAAGACCTCGGCGGTCTCGCCGATCTCGACCAGCACGCCCTGCTCCATCACGCCGATACGCTGGGCGAACGCGCGCACCATGTTCAGGTCGTGCGTGATCAGCATCACCGCCATGCCGAACTCGGCCTGCAGGTCGCGCAGCAACTCGAGGATCTGCACGCGGATGGTGACGTCGAGCGCGGTGGTCGGCTCGTCGGCCAGCAGCAGCTTCGGCCGGCAGGCCAGCGCCATCGCGATCATCGCGCGCTGGCGCTGGCCGCCCGACAGCTGGTGCGGGAAGCTGTCGAAGCGGTGCGCGGCCTCTTCGATGCCGGTGCGCTCGAGCAGCGCGATCGCGCGATCGCGCGCGGCGCGCTTGTCCAGCCCCTCGTGCAGCTCCAGCGTCTCGACGATCTGGTTGCCGACGGTATAGAGCGGGTTCAGCGCGGTCATCGGCTCCTGGAAGATCATCGCGATGTCGCTGCCGCGAATCGCGCGGATCTCCCGGTCGGGCACGCGCAGCAGGTCGCGCCCCTCGAAGTGGATCGCGCCCTGGTAGCGCGCATCCTCGACCAGCCGCAGCATCGACAGCGCGGTCACGGTCTTGCCGGAGCCGGACTCGCCGACCAGCGCGAAGCGTTCGCCGGGTCGCAGCGAGAAACTGACATCGCGCACCGCGCGGGTCGCCTCCGGGCCGTCCCCGAAGGTCACCGACAGGCGGTCGACGCGGATCAGCGCCGGGTCGGCGGCGTCCGGCGGTGCGCCCACGGGCTGCGGCGGCATCGTGATCGGAAGGTCGTTCATGGGCGCGCTCCCGCGGCGGACTGCCCCGCCGCCGCGGCGTCCGCCGCCGGTCCGCCCGCCGATCCCGCCGAGGGGTCGGGCAGCTTGGGTTCGACCCGGCCGCGCAGCGCCGCCAGGCCCAACCGCGTATCGAAGGCATCGCGCAACGCGTCGCCCATGAAGGTCAGCAGCAGCAGCGTGACCACCAGCACGCCGAAGGTCGACAGCGAGATCCACCACGCGTCCAGATTGGCCTTGCCCTGCGCCAGCAGCTCGCCCAGGCTCGGCGTGGTCGGCGGCACGCCCAGGCCAAGGAAGTCCAGGCTCGTCAGCGCCAGGATCGCGGCGCTCATGCGGAACGGCAGGAAGGTAATCACCGGCGTCAGGCTGTTGGGCAGGATATGGCGCCACATGATCTGCACATTGGACAGGCCCAGCGCGCGCGCCGCCTTGACGTAGTCGAGCGAGCGGTTGCGGTAGAACTCGGCGCGCACGTAGTCCGACAAACCCATCCAGCCGAACAGCGACAGCAGGATGATCAGCAGCGCCAGGCTCGGCTCGAAGATCGACGCGAAGATGATCAGCAGATACAGCTCGGGCATCGAGCTCCAGATCTCGATCGCGCGCTGCGAGATCAGGTCGAAGCGCCCGCCGAAGAAGCCCATCAGCGCGCCGGTGATGGTGCCGATCACCACGCCGATCACGGTCAGCGCCAGGCCGAACAGCACCGACACGCGGAAGCCGTAGATCAGCCGCGCCAGCACGTCGCGGCCGCGATCGTCGGTGCCGAGCCAGTTCTCCGACGACGGCGGCGCGGGGTTCGGCTCCTTGGCGAAGTAGTTCAGCGTGTCGTACGAATAGCGGTTGGGCGGATAGATGGCCCAGTTGCCGTTGCTGGTGATGCGCTGGCGGATGAAGGGATCGAGATAGTCGGTCGGGGTCGGGAAGTCGCCGTCGAAGGTCGTCTCGGCATAGGTCTGCACGATCGGGAAATACCACTCGCCGCGGTACTTGACCACCAGCGGGCGGTCGCTCGACAGCACCTCGGCGAACATGCTGAGCACGAACAGCACGACGAAGGCGATCAGGCTCCAGTAGCCGAGCCGGTTGCGGCGGAAGCGCTGCCAGGCGCGCTGGCGCGGCGACAGCGAGGACGGCAGCCGGTCCAGGCGCGGCGGCCGCGGGGTCGAGCGGAAAGGAGTTTGCCAACGCGGGATCATCGCGGCATGGCCTCGAAATGGATGCGGGGGTCGACCAGCACGTAGCAGACATCGGAGATCAGCCGGGTCACCAGGCCGATCAGCGTGAACAGGTACAGCGTGCCGAGCACGACCGGATAGTCGCGGCGCAGCACCGCCTCGTAGGACAGCAGGCCCAGCCCGTCGAGCGAGAACAGCGTCTCGATCAGCAGCGAGCCGGTGAAGAAGGCGCCGATGAAGGCCGCCGGGAAGCCCGTCACCAGCGGGATCAGCGCATTGCGGAAGATATGCTTCCACAGCACGCGCCGCTCCGACAGGCCCTTGGCGCGCGCGGTCAGCACATACTGCTTGCGCACCTCTTCCAGGAACGCGTTCTTGGTCAGCATCGTCACCACGGCGAAGCTGCCGACCACGGACGCGGTGATCGGCAGCACCAGGTGCCACAGATAGTCCATCACCTTGCCCATCAGGGACAGCTGCTCCCAGTTGTCCGAGGTCAGGCCGCGCAGCGGGAACCACTGCACGAAGGTGCCGCCGCCGAACAGCACCAGCAGCAGCACGCCCAGCACGAAGCCCGGGATCGCGTAGCCGACCAGCACGATCATGCTGGTCACCACGTCGAAGCGGCTGCCCGCCCGGATCGCCTTGGCGATGCCGAGCGGCACCGATATCAGATAGGTCAGGAAGAAGGTCCACAGGCCCAGGCTGACCGACACCGGCAGCTTGGACTTGACCAGCTCCCACACGCTGCGGTGCTGGAAGTAGCTCTGGCCCAGATCGAACTGCGCAAAGCGCTTGAGCATCATCCAGTAGCGCTCCAGCGGCGGCTTGTCGAAGCCGTACAGCGCCTGGATCTCCTTGATCTTCTCGGGGTCGACGCCGCGCCGGCCGCGATATTCGGCACCGCCGCCGCTGGCCTCGCCGCCGCCCCCGCGGCCCTTGAGCTCCATCATCATCTGCTCGACCGGGCCGCCGGGCACGAACTGGATCACGACGAAGGTCAGCGTGATGACGCCGATCAGCGTCGGGATCATCAGCAGAACGCGTTTGAGCAGATAGGCCAGCATGCCGTTTCCTGTTGTCCTTTGGCGCCAGTCGCGGCCATCGCCGCGCTCAGCGCGCCGCCTTGGCCGGGCCTGGCTTCGCTTCGGCCGCCGTCGCCTGGGCCGCCTTCGCCTGCGCAGCGGGCACATCGCTGCGCCACCAGCTGCTCAGCACCCAGCCCTCGGCCGTGTAGTAGTACGGCAGCCGCTGCGGATAGACCAGCTCGCGCCGGTAGGCCACGCGATGCGAGGCGCTGTACCAGTTCGGCACCACGTAGTAGCCGTGCATCAGCACGCGGTCGAGCGCGCGCGACGCATTGATCAGGTCCTTGCGCGTATGCGCGCGCAGCACCTGGTCGACCAGCTTGTCGACCGCGGGCGATTTCAGCCCGAACAGATTGTCCGAGCCCGGCATCGAGGCCGCCTCGCTGGTGAAGCGATCGCGCAGCTCGTTGCCGGGGCTCTGCGAATCGGGGAAGCGGATCGACACCACGTCGAAGTCGAAGTCTTCCAGCCGCTTCTGGTACAGCGCGAAATCGGTGGTGCGCTGATGGACCTGGATGCCGAGCTTTTCCAGGTTGCGCACATAGGTCGTGATGACGCGGCTCATCGCGCCGCCGTCGTCGAGAAACTCGAACACGAAGGGCTCGCCCTTGGCGTTGCGCAGCGCGCCGTCGCTATAGGTCCAGCCCGCCTGCGCCAGCAGCCGGCGCGCCTCGCGCAGGTTGTCGCGCAGCGAGCGCGGCGGCTCGGTGGTCGGCTGCGTGACAATGGGACCGAATACCTCGGGCGCCAGCTGGTCGCGCAGCGGCTCCAGCAAGGCCAGCTCGCCGGGGCCGGGACGGCCGTCGAAGGTTGCGCTGGCGGCCAGCTCGCTGTTGGAGAACCAGCTGTCGAGGCGCTTGTAGGCGCCGTAGAACAGCTGCCGGTTCAGCCATTCGAAATCCAGCGCGAGGATCAGCGCCTGGCGCACGCGCACGTCCTGGAACAGCGGCTTGCGCATGTTCATCACGAAGCCCTGCATGCCCGCGCCATTGCGGTGCGGGAATTCGGTCTTCATCAGCTCGCCGTTGGCGAAGCGCTTGCCGACATAGCTCTTGGCCCAGCTCTTGGAGCGGTACTCGACGATGGCGTCGAATTCGCCGGCCTTGAAGGCCTCCAGCCGCGCGGTCTCGTCCTTGTAGAGGCGGTACACCACGCGGTCGAAGTTGAAGGTGCCGCGCCGCACCGCCAGGTCCTTGCCCCAGTAGTTCGGATTGCGCTTGTAGATGATGCCGCGGCCCGCGTCGTAGCGCTCGATCAGATAGGGACCGCTGGTGACGGGCGTCTCGAAGGTCAGCTTCTCGAACGGCACCTTGGCCGTCCATTTGCGCGAGAACACCGGCAGCGAGCCGACGATCAGCGGCAGCTCGCCGTTGCGCTGCTTGAAGTCGTAGCGCACGGTTCGGTCGTCGATCACGGTCAGCGACTTCACGTCGGCGCACATGCTGCGATAGCCCGGGCTCGAGGCCTTGCTCATCAGCATGTCGAAGGAATACTTGACGTCGCTGGCGAGCACCGGATCGCCGTTGTGGAAGCGCGCCTGCGGATGGATGCGGAAGGTCACCGACAGCTCGTCGGGGGCCACCGTGACGTCTTCGGCCAGCAGGCCGTAGGCGCTGGCGGTCTCGTCGGCGCTGCCGATCAGCAGCGACTCGAACATCAGCGAGGTCAGGCCCGGCGCGGCGACGCCCTTCAGCGTGAACGGGTTGAACTTGTCGAAGCTGGTGCGCCGGTCCGGATTCGCCAACGTCAGCGTGCCGCCGCGGGGGGCATCGGGATTGACGTAGTCGAAATGGTGGAAGTCGGGCGGGTACTTCAGGTCGCCGTGCAGCGCGAAGCCGTGCGCGGCCCATGCCGTGGTCGGGATCGTCGGCAACAGCGCGGCCACCACGGCGGCTGCGGCGGACCGTGCCAGCATCTGGACCAGGCCGGTGCGAGTCCGCGCCCGGATACGATGCCATGCCGAAAACGGCCCTGCTGCTTGCCTTTGCATCCGGTCGATGCCCTCCCCCAGAACTTCGCTTGCCAAGTACGGCCGCGGTCGGTGCCCGGGCCAAGTTGTGCGACAATTTTACCTTCGTTCGGCGGCGTTCCAGCCATCCGGACATTCCAGTACGCGGCGTGGCCGCGGCCGCAACGGGCCTGCCCGCTCGCCATCGGCGATCCGGTACGGCAAGCGGGTCGGTCATCCGGCCCTGCGGCCCGGCGAGGCTCAGCACGAACCGTGCCCGGCAGCGTGCCCCACGCCGGCGCGCCGCGAACGCGCATCACAAGACCACCATGGAGAACTTATGGGATTTCTGGCAGGTAAGCGGATCCTGATCACCGGCTTGCTGTCGAACCGCTCGATCGCCTACGGCATCGCGTCGGCCTGCAAGCGCGAAGGCGCGGAACTGGCCTTCACCTATGTCGGCGAGCGCTTCAAGGACCGTATCCAGGACTTTGCCAAGGAATTCGGCAGCGATCTGGTATTCGAATGCGATGTGTCGAGCGACGAGCAGATCGCCGCCACCTTCGCCGCGCTCGGCCAGCGCTGGGACAAGCTCGACGGCCTGGTCCATTCGATCGGCTTCGCTCCGCGCGAGGCGATCGCCGGCGACTTCCTCGACGGCCTGTCGCGCGAGGCGTTCCGCGTCGCCCACGACATCTCGGCCTACAGCTTCCCGGCGCTCGCCAAGGCCGCGCTGCCGCTGCTGTCGGACAAGGCCTCGCTGCTGACGCTGACCTATCTGGGCAGCGAACGCGTGGTGCCCAACTACAACACGATGGGCCTGGCCAAGGCGTCGCTGGAAGCCAGCGTGCGCTACCTGGCCGCCTCGGTCGGCCCGCGCGGCATCCGCGCCAACGGCATCTCGGCCGGCCCGATCAAGACGCTGGCCGCCTCGGGCATCAAGGGCTTCGGCAAGCTGCTCGGCCACTTCGAAGAAGCCGCCCCGCTGCGCCGCAACGTCACCATCGAGGAAGTCGGCAACGTCGCGGCCTTCCTGCTGTCGGACCTGTCGAGCGGCGTGACCGGCGAGATCACGTACGTCGACGCGGGATTCAATATCGTCGGCGCCAGCCTGCCGGAAGGCGAGTAAGGTCGTAGAGGGGCGAACAGGGACGGATAACCGGGCTGTCTGTGCACCGCCGATCGCGTTTGACCGCCGCAGTGCCGACGGATACAATGCGCGGCTTCGGGGCGTAGCGCAGCCTGGTAGCGCATCTGATTTGGGATCAGAGGGTCGCATGTTCGAATCATGTCGCCCCGACCAGAACGACAAGGGTTAGCAGGCCACGGCCGGCTAACCCTTTTTCTCTTCCGACCGCCCTTAGCTCAGTTGGATAGAGCACTCGCCTTCTAAGCGAGCGGTCGCACGTTCGAATCGTGCAGGGCGGGCCACACCTCTTTGGTGGCGGCAAAGGCACTCCCAGGCGGAGACTATTCCGCCCGATTTCCCCTCTGCTTTTATCGCCGCCGGTTCACAAAGCCTGCCGCGCCGACGCCACGTTTCGCCGGTTCCCGCCCGCGTACGGGAACTAAAGGCAGGCGCCCGGAACCCAAAATGCTGCAGGTGCGTTCGTGCTATAATCGCGCATCCGCAAAGGCGGCCGTCCGGCTGCCCATCATGGAGCCACAAAGGAAGGAAGCTTGGCTAAGGAAGAACTCATTGAATTCGGCGGCGTCGTTTCGGAAGCGCTGCCCGACAACCGCTATCGCGTGCTGCTGGAAAACGGCGTGGAAATCTGGGCCTACGCATCGGGCAAGATGCAGAAGCACCGGATCCGTATTCTGGCCGGCGACCGCGTGACGCTGGAAATGTCGCCCTACGACCTGACCAAGGGTCGTATCAACTTCCGTCACAAGAGCTGATACCGGACCGCCCGGTCCAACGGTTTCGCTCCTGTTCGGCGTCGCTGCGACGACGCGACCCTGCGCGTCGCCTGGCGGCGTCGTGCCTCCCACCCCAGCGCAGCTTGCACGCGGTCATCCGATGCGAATGACCGCGATGGTGGCGTTCGCGCGTTTGGCGGGAAGATGCTCACGGCACCCGCTTCGATGTGGCGGTGTACTGGCATCGACCGCGCCGCCCTCCCCTGAAGTCCGACCCAGCCCTCGCTGGCCCGCCTGCGCTCGTCGCTTGTCGACTTGGGGCGTTGCAGCCTGTCGCTTTTCGGCTCTTCGCTTGCCGCTCGTTGTTTCCGGCTGGTCGCCTATGGCTCGTCGTTTTCGGCTCGTCGTTTTCGGCTCGTCGGTTTGCCGCTCGCCCCGTCGCAGTCCGCTCCCCTACCGCCCGTCCCGTTGCCGCGCGGGATCGTGACCGTCGCGCGACCGTCATCGCGTTGTCATCGACGCCGCCGATACTCCCGCGTCGCCCGGTGACACGATTCTGTCACCGGCAAGGCGGCGCATTGCCCCGGCCATGCCGCTGCGCCATACTGGCCGCGGCATCGGCTCGCCGGCCACGCGCCGGACGGAAGACGGCGCCGGCAGCACGGCCCTGACGCCGCGCCGAACGCAAGACCGATACACCGGTCGAATCGATCCAGACGGAGCCGCTACCGGTCTCCGGAGTGCCAACACGAAAGACCACCGCACGGCATTCGCGCCGTGCCGATCTCCAGCAATGAACCTGATCCTGTGGCGCCACGCCGAAGCGGAAGCGCTCCCCGATGTTGCCGGCATGGGCCGCGCCGCGGACCTGCAACGTGCCCTGACCCGCCGCGGCCGCAAGCAGGCCGAAGCCTCGGCCGCCTGGCTGCGGGCGCATCTGCCGCCCGATGCGCGCCTGTTGTGCAGCCCCGCGCAGCGCAGCCGCGAAACCGCCGCGGCGCTGCGCACCGACGCGCTGGTGCTGCCCGCGCTGGCGCCGGACAGCGATGTCACCGACGTGCTGGTCGCGATCGACTGGCCGCATGCGGCCGGTACCACGGTCGTGGTCGGTCATCAGCCCTGGATCGGCCGGCTGGCGGCCTTGCTTTTGGCCGGTACGGAGATCAGCTGGAGCATCCGCAAGAGCGGCATCTGGTGGCTGACGGCCCGCACGCGCGAGCACGAGGACCAGGTCGTGCTGCGCGCGGTGATCAATCCCGAGTTCCTGTGACCTTCGTCCGGCGGTGCTGCGTGGCGCGGTGATCGTCGCGACGTCTTCATGCCGCGACGCCCTCATGCCGCGACGTCTTCTGTCGCGACATATTCGTGCCGCCACGCCCTCATCCGCCACGGCAGCGCGGTCACGCAACCGTCATCGCCGGTTCACGGCTCTGTCACCGGCCCCCTCTACATTGTTTCGCAGCCATGTTGTCATCGAAAGGACATCTGATGCGAGACCTCCCGACGCCTACCCAGCCGCTCTTCGATTCCTTGCCCAATGGCCTGGCGGGCCATCCGGGCCGGAGGCGTCTTCATCGCCAATCCGTTGCGCAGCAAGATGCAGCGCCTGCTCTCAGCGTGGCGTGGGCGCGCCACCAGGACGAAGTAGTCGAGGCGCAGCGCCTGCGCTACAAGGTATTTGCCGAGGAGATGGGCGCGCGCCTGTCGACCTCGTCGCCCGAGCTCGACATCGACATGTTCGATGCCTACTGCGACCACCTGATCGTGCGCGACCTCGCCACGCTGAAGGTCGTGGGCACCTACCGCGTGCTGCCGCCGCACCAGGCCAAGCGCATCGGCTGCCTGTACGCCGAATCGGAATTCGACCTGGTCCGGCTGGCCCACCTGAAGCCGAAGATGGTCGAACTGGGCCGCTCGTGCGTGCATCGCGACTACCGCACTGGCAGCGTGATCATGGCGCTGTGGGGCGGCCTGGGCGAGTACCTGCAGCGCTGGGGCATCGAGTCGATGCTCGGCTGCGCGAGCGTGCCGATCAACGACGGCGGCCATATCGCCGCGAGCCTGAGCCGCGTGTTCGCGCGCGACTATCTGGCGCCGATCGAATACCACGCGTTTCCCCGGCTGCCGCTGCCGGTGCACGAGCTGAACCAGGATCTGGAAGTCGAGCCGCCGGCGCTGATCAAGGGCTATCTGCGCCTGGGCGCACGCATCTGCGGCATGCCGGCCTGGGATCCGGACTTCAACGTGGCGGACTTCCTGACGCTGCTGCGCGTCGGGGATATGAATCCGCGTTACGCGCGGCACTTCCTCGGGCTGCAGCGCTAAGAGGTTGAGGGCTTGAGGCAGCGCGCCAGCCGCGCGCTGTCTCCTCTCGCCGCCTCCCGCAAGCGGGGGGCAAACAGGGCACTGTCCGGAGCCCTCTCCCGCAAGCGGAAGACGTAGAACGCCGGCGCAATCTCTACGCGTCTGCCGGTGGCGGTTTTTCCGCCCTTCAGACGTACACCACCTTGTAGCGGATCCCGATCCGCTCCCATTCGTCGGCTTCCTTGCCGAGGCTGTATTCGACCAGCGGATTGGCCTCGACCCACGCCTTCGGCAGCCGCACCTCGAAGCCCTCTTCCAACGCGTCGGCCCGCTGGCTGACCCTGATCTCCGGCAGTTCGACGTCGGCACGCCGCCGGCACAGCACGAAGGCCAGCCGCAGGCTGAACAGCATGCGCCAGTCGAGAAAGCGGCCGCGCCCCGACAGCTTGCCGAGCTTGCCGGCATGGCCGAGCAGCAGCGTGGCGAGCCGCGCCTGGTCGGTCTTGGAAAAGCCCGGCATGTCCGCATGCGTGGCGATATAGGCCGAATGCTTGTGGTAGCTGCTGTGCGCGATCGACATGCCGATCTCGTGCAGGCTGGCGGCCCAGCCCAGCAGCGCCAGATTGTCCTCGCGCCGTTCGTTGGCCGGATCGGGAAACTGCGCCAGCAGCCGTTGCGCGGCCTGGCGCACGCGCGCGGCCTGGGCACGGTCGACGCCGTAGCGGCGCATGAACTGATCGACCGTGACGGTGCGCATGTCCTCGTGATGGCTGCGGCCGAGCAGGTCGTACAGCACGCCGAGCCGCAGCGCGCCGTCGGTCACGTCCATGCGGTCGATATCGAGTTCGGCAAACACGCCCAGCATGATCGACAGCCCGCCGGGCAGCACCGGGATGCGGTCGGGCTTCAACCCGACCAGCCGCACCCGATTGGTGTTCTCCGCCTTGATCAGCGCGCGCTTGAGCCGCTCCAGCCCTTCGCGCGTGATGCCATGCTCCTGCGCGTTGTCGTTCATGCCGTTCAGCTCGATCAGCTCGGCCAGCGCGCGCGCCGTGCCCGACGATCCCACCGCCTGCTGCCAGCCCGCGCTACGGTACTGGCGCACCAGCACCTGGATTTCGCGGCGCGCGGCCAGCTCGGCCTGCTTCATCGCGTATTCGTCGACATTGCCGCTGGGAAAGAACTGCCGGCTGTGCGAGACGCAGCCGATATAGAGCGACTCCATCAGCTTGGCCGTGTAGCCGTTGCCGATGATGAATTCGGTCGAGCCGCCGCCGATATCGACCACCAGCCGATTGCCGGCGCAGGCCGGCGCATCGTGCGACGCGCCCAGATAGATCAGCCGGGCTTCCTCGCGGCCGGCGATCACCTCGATCGGAAAGCCCAGCGCGTTCTCCGCCTCGATCAGGAACTCGGACGCGTTCTTGGCCACGCGCAGCGTATTGGTGGCGACGGCGCGCACCTGGTCCGGCGAGAATTCGCGCAGGCGGTCGCCGAAGCGCCGCAGCGCATCCACCCCGCGGCGCCGCGCCGGCTGGTCCAGGTACTTGTCGGCGGTCAGGCCCGCGGCGAGGCGCACCGGCTCGCGCAGCGCATCGACCTGGAAGATCTGGCTGACCGGACCGGTCGCGGTCTGGGTCTCGTCCACCCGGCCGATCATCAGCCGGAAGCTGTTGGAGCCCATATCGACGGCGGCGAGCAGGCGTGGAGTATTGTTCATCGTCATAGCAGTCTGGAAACACGGACCGGCGGCATTCCGTTCATCGCCGGCCGCGCGAGGCAGGAAGAATATGTCCTGGCCGTGTCGATGTCATGACAAAATCACGTTGTCATCAAGTTGACACGATTCTATGGAAAAGTCGCCGCATCGCCCAAAGAAGGTCATGCCCATGTCGACGACCCCGCCCGGTACGCTGCTCAATCGCGAACTCGGCATCCTGGAATTCAACTCCCGTGTGTTGGCCCAGGCAGCGGACCCGGCGGTGCCGCTGCTCGAGCGCCTCAAGTTCATCTGCATCGTGTCGAGCAATCTCGACGAGTTCTTCGAGATCCGGATGGCCGGGCTCAAGGAGCAGATGCGCGACAACCCGTCCGGCCTGACCCCGGACGGCCTGTCGTTCCAGCAGACCTACCAGTCGATCACCGAGCGGACACAGCGCCTCGTTGCAGCGCAGTATGCCATGCTGCAGGACGTGCTCTTCCCCCTGCTGGAGCGCGAGGGCGTGTTCTTCCATATGACCACGGTGTGGAACGACGCGCAGCGCGACTGGGCGCGCGACTTCTTCGTGCGCGAGATCGGCCCGGTGCTGACGCCGATCGCGCTGGACCCGGCCCATCCCTTCCCGCGTGTTTCCAACAAGAGCCTGAACTTCGTCGTCGAGCTGTCCGGCAAGGACGCCTTCGGCCGCGAGGCCGACCTGGCGATCGTGCAGGCCCCGCGCGCGCTGCCGCGCGTGGTGCGGATGCCGCAGTCGCTGTCGGGCTATCCGTACGGCTTCGTGCTGCTGTCCTCGTTCATGCAGGGCTTCGTGCACGAGCTGTTCCCGGCGATCGAGGTCGACGGCTGCTATCAATTCCGCGTCACGCGCAATTCGGACCTGTTCGTCTCCGAAGACGAGATCACCGATCTGCGCGAGGCGCTGCAGGGCGAACTGCCGACGCGCCACTACGGCGATGCGGTGCGGCTGGAGGTCGCGGCCGAAACGCCGCCGGCGCTGACGCGGCGGCTGCTGACCGAGTTCGCGCTCGGCGAGCAGGACCTGTATCGCGTCAGCGGCCCGGTCAATCTGGTGCGGCTGATGTCGATCCCCGATATGGTCGACCGCCCCGCCCTCAAATATCCGCCGCATGTACCGGCCGCGGTGAAGGCGTTCAGCGGCGGCACGCCGATGTTCGACGTGATCCGCCAGCGCGACGTGCTGCTGCACCATCCGTACGAGAGCTTCAGCTCGGTGCTGGACCTGCTGCAGCTGGCGGCCAACGATCCGGACGTGGTGGCGATCAAGCAGACCGTCTACCGCACCGGCAACGATTCGCTGGTGATGGAAGCGCTGATGACCGCGGTGCGCAACGGCAAGGACGTGACCGTGGTGCTGGAGCTGCTGGCGCGCTTCGACGAGGAAACCAATATCAACTGGGCCGAGCGCCTCGAATCGGCCGGCGCGCACGTGATCTACGGCGTGGTCGGCCACAAGTGCCACGCCAAGATGCTGCTGATCGTGCGGCGAGAGCCTGCCGGCCCGAAGAGCAAGCAGACCAAGCTGCGCCGCTACGTCCATCTGGGCACCGGCAACTACCATCCGCGCACCGCGCGGCTGTACACCGACTTCGGGCTGCTGACCGCCAACGAGGAGGTGTGCGAGGACGTGCATCACGTGTTCCAGCTGCTGACCGGCACGGCCGGCTCCATCAAGCTCAAGCATCTGTGGCAGTCGCCGTTCACGATGCAGAGCAATCTGGTCGAGCATATCCGGGCCGAGGCGCGCAACGCGCGGGCCGGCAAGCCGGCGCGCATCATCGCCAAGATGAACGCGCTGCTGGAGCCGTCGGTGATCGAGGAGCTGTACAAGGCCTCGCGCGCCGGCGTGCAGATCGATCTGATCGTGCGCGGCGTCTGCGCGCTGCGGCCCGGCGTGCCGGGACTGTCCGAAAACATCACGGTGCGATCCATCGTCGGCCGCTTCCTGGAACACCATCGCGTCAACTACTTCCTGGCCGGCGGCACCGAGCTGCTGTATCTGTCGAGCGCCGACTGGATGGACCGCAACCTGTTCCGCCGCGTCGAGGTCGCCTTCCCGATCCTCGACAAGACGTTGAAGACGCGCGTGATCCAGGAAGGGCTGCTGGTCCATCTGCGCGACAACGGCTCGGCCTGGGTCATGCAGCCGGACGGCAGCTATGTCCAGCAGACGGGCAAGGGGAAGGAACGGCGGGTCAGCCAGATGGAGTTGCTGGGGATGTTCGCCTGAGGGCCACACGGCCTTTCCTGCTGGTTCCTGCTGAAGAGAAAGGCGTGCAGGAAAGGCGGTACCTCGTCCGCCAATCAACCCGAGATCCGCCTCTACGCCGCGTGCCGCGCGCCCGGCTGGTGAATGCTGCGATCGACGGGGAACACCACCCGGAACACGCTGCCCTTCCCCACCTCGCTGCTGATGCGCAGTTCGGCGTGGTGGCGCGACAGCACGTGCTTGACGATCGCCAGGCCCAGGCCGGTGCCGCCGGTATCGCGCGAGCGGCTGCGGTCGACGCGATAGAAGCGCTCGGTCAGCCGCGGAATGTGTTCGGCGGCGATGCCCAGGCCCGTATCGCTGACCGAGAACACCGCGTGGCCGTCGCGATAGCACAGCCCGATGCCGATGCGGCCGCCGTCGGGCGTGTAGCGCACCGCGTTCGACACCAGATTGCCCAGCGCCGACAGCAACTCGGTTTCGTTGCCGCGGATGCCGACCGCCCGGTCGATGTCGGCGGTGATCTCGTGCCGGCCCTGCGACAGCCCCTGCGCGTCATGCACCAGGTGGTGCACCAGCGCGTCGATATCGACCGGATCCTGGCTGGGCGGCTGCATGTCGCTCTCGAGCTTGGCCAGCGCCAGCAGGTCCTCGACGATATGCTGCATGCGCATGGCCTGCGTCATCATCATGTCGACATAGCGCCGACGATCCTCGTCCGAGACCGGCAGGTCGCGCACGGTCTCCAGAAAGCCCGTCAGCACCGTCAGCGGCGTCTTCAGTTCATGCGAGACGTTGGCGACGAAATCGCGCCGCATCGACTCGGTGTTCTCGAGCTTGGTGATGTCCTGCGTCAGCACCAGCTTGCGATTGTCGCCATAGGGCAGCACCTGCACCGCCAGCACGCTCTGCTTGTGTTCGCCCATGTCGCGCATCTGCAAGGGTTCGTCGAAACGTTGCAACATCAGGTACTGCACAAACTCCGGGCGCCGGATCAGGTGCGTGATGCGCTGGCGCGCGTCGCGCCGTGCGCTGAGGCCGAAATGCAGCTCGGCCACGGCGTTGCACCACTCGATCTGGTCGGCGTCGTCCAGCATCAACACGCCGTTGGGCGAGGCCTGGATGGCCTGGATGAAACGCGTGTGCTGCTGCTCGACCTGCAGCACCTGCATGCGCCAGCGCTTGACCAGCCGGTGCAGCCGATAATAGACCTCGCCCCACAGCCCGACCGCGCTCGGAATCTCGCCGTAGGCCGGCGCGTCGAGCACCTTCCACAGCCGGTTGATCTGATACAGATAAAAGACAAGCAGCGCGAGCAGCGCGCCGGTGGTCAGCGCCAGCGCGGCGGTCACGCCGACGAAGACGGCGAGCAGCGCGGCGGCGATGGCCAGCAGGATCAGGACGGCCGCGGATCGGGCCCAGATGACATTCATGAGATCGTGCGATGGCAGCCTGGCGGGGAACGGCGTCGGTGGAGATCAGGTCCGGCCGCCGCAGGCGGGATGGGCCGCAGTGTGCCACGAAAAATGGAACGGCGACGCAACGGCGAGGCAACCGCGCGGCGACAGAAAAGCCGCCTCGCCCGGGCCGCCAACCGCGCGGCAAACCGCGCGAGGCCGGCCGCTCACTGCCCCGGCGAACGGGCCAGGCGGTAGCCGCTGCCGCGAACGGTCTCGATCATCGCGCTGTAGCCCCCGGGGGCCAGCGCCGCGCGCAGGCGCTTGATATGCACGTCGACGGTGCGCTCCTCGACGAAGACGTGGTCGCCCCAGACCTGGTCGAGCAGCTGCGAGCGGCTGTGCACCCGCTCCGGATGCGTCATCAGGAAATGCAGCAGGCGGAATTCGGTCGGGCCAAGCTCGAGCTTGATCGGGCCGGATTCGTCTTCGCCGGTGACGCGATGCGTGGCGGGATCCAGCCGCAGGCCGTTGATCGCCACCACGTCGTCGGTCAGCTGCGGCGCGCGCCGGCGCAGCACCGCCTTGATGCGCGCCAGCAGTTCCTTCGGCGAGAACGGCTTGGTCACGTAGTCGTCGGCGCCAGCCTCCAGCCCCATGACCTTGTCCTGCTCCTCGCTGCGCGCGGTCAGCATGATGATCGGGATCTGCTTGGTGCGTTCGTTGTTGCGCAGCTCCTTGGCGAACACCGCGCCCGACTTGCCCGGCAGCATCCAGTCGAGCAGGACCAGATCAGGCAACACATCGCTCATCAGCGACAGCGCCTGCTCGGCGTTGTAGGCACGAATCGGATAGTGCCCCGCGTGCTGCAGGTTGACGGCGATCAGTTCGGCGATGGCCGGTTCGTCTTCGACGACCAGAATACTGCTAGGCATGAATGAGTTCTCCGCTCTCTGGCAGGTTCAGGTATTGGCAGATGGAACAGCGAGATGGCGATATACAGCGGACGAAATACAGCGAGCCATGTACGGCAAGCGCCTCGCAACGGCCAGGTACCGACCGGGCAGCTGAACAACGGGCAGGTACCGCGGCGTCGTTCGACCGGTGCGGCCCGATCAGCTCAGCGCTTCCTTTTCCATGTCCTCGCGCGAGGTATGGCGAACGTCGGTGCCCTTGACGATATAGATGATGAACTCGGCGATGTTCTTGGCATGGTCGCCGATGCGCTCGACCGCCTTGGCGATGAACAGGAAGTCCAGCGCGACCGAGATCGTGCGCGGGTCTTCCATCATGTAGGTGATCAGCTTGCGCACGAAGGCACGGAATTCGTCGTCGATCGCCTTGTCTTCCTTGACGATGCGCGCGGCCGCGACCGTATCGAGGCGGGCGAAGGCATCGAGCGACTTGCGCAGCAGCGCGATCCCCAGGTCGCCGGCCAGCTTGACCTCGGCGTAGTTGATGCCCTGCGCGCCGGTCTCTTCCATGATGTGCTTGGTGCGCTTGGCGATCTTCTCCGCCTCGTCGCCGGCGCGCTCCAGGTTGGTGATGGTCTTCGAGATGGCCATCACGAGGCGCAGGTCGCGCGCGGTCGGCTGCCGGCGCGCGATGATATTGCCGCAGTCGGCGTCGATCTCGATCTCCAGCGCATTGATCTGGTTCTCGCGCTCGATGACCTGCTCGGCCAGCGTGGCGTCGAAATCGGCCAGCGCCTTCATCGCGGTATCGATCTGCGCCTCGACCAGGCCGCCCATCTGCAGCAGCTTGGTATTGATCGCGTTGAGGTCGGCGTCGAATTGGGTCGACAGGTGCTTGTCGGTCATCATGTTCTCCTGGCCGCGGATGCTGGCGCGTCGCGCGGCACGGCGGGCGTTGCTTGGAAGGGCTGCCTTGGTGCTCAGCCGAAACGGCCGGTGATGTAGTCCTCGGTTTCCTTGCGGTGCGGCTTGATGAAGATCTTCTCCGTCTCGCCGAACTCGATCAGCTCGCCCAGGTACATATAGGCGGTGAAGTCCGAGCAACGCGCGGCCTGCTGCATATTATGGGTCACGATCACCACCGTGTACTCGTCCTTCAGTTCGGCGATCAGTTCCTCGATGCGGCCGGTCGAGATCGGGTCCAGCGCCGAGCACGGCTCGTCGAGCAGCAGCACCTCGGGGCGGATCGCGATGCCGCGCGCGATGCACAGCCGCTGCTGCTGGCCGCCGGACAGGCTGTAGCCCGACTGGTGCAGCTTGTCCTTGGCCTCGTTCCACAGCGCGGCCTTCGACAGCGCCCACTCGACGCGGTCGTCCATCTCCGAGCGCGACAGCTTCTCGAACAGCCGCACGCCGAAGGCGATATTGTCGTAGATCGACATCGGGAACGGCGTCGGCTTCTGGAACACCATGCCGACCTTGGCGCGCAGCAGCGCGATGTCCTTGCGGCTGGTCAGCAGGTTCTCGCCGTCCATGTTGATCTCGCCCTCGGCACGCTGCTCGGGATAGAGCGCGTACATCTTGTTCAGGGTGCGCAGCAGGGTCGATTTGCCGCAGCCCGAGGGACCGATGAAGGCCGTGACCTTGCGGTCCGGGATCGACATGTTGATGTTCTTCAGCGCGTGGAACTGTCCGTAGTAGAAGTTCAGGTTGCGCACGTCGATCTTGGCGCGGACGCTGTCGGGGATGTCGATGACGGTCGAAGTCATGCTGGGTCTCGCAGGTAGATTCGTGGTTTCGCAGGCTGCGCGGTTTGGCTCACTGGCTCTTCTTGAACAGCACGCGCGCCAGGATGTTCAGCGCCAGGACGCCGATCGTGATCAGGAACACGCCGGCCCAGGCCAGCTGCTGCCATTCGGTGAACGGGCTCATGGCGAAGCGGAAGATCGTCACCGGCAGGTTGGCCATCGGCTTGTTCAGGTCCGTGCTCCAGAACTGGTTCGACAGCGCGGTGAACAGCAGCGGCGCGGTTTCGCCGGCGATCCGGGCCACCGCCAGCAGCACGCCGGTGATGATGCCCGCGTACGAGGCCTTGACGGTGATCGACAGCACCATCTTCCATTTCGGCGTGCCGAGCGCGAAGGCGGCCTCGCGCAGCGCATTGGGCACCAGGTTCAGCATGTTCTCGGTGGTGCGCACGACGATCGGAATCTGCAGCAGCGCCAGCGAGCAGATGCCGGCCCAGGCCGAGAAATGCCCCATCCGGGCCACCACCAGCGCGTAGACGAACAGGCCGATCACGATCGACGGCGCCGACAGCAGGATGTCGTTGATGAAGCGGATGAAGCTGGCCAGCGGCGACTTCTGGCCGTACTCGGCCAGATAGATGCCGGCCAGGATGCCCAGCGGCGTGCCCAGCACGGTGGCCAGGCCCACCATCACGAAGCTGCCGAAGATGGCGTTGGCAAGGCCTCCGCCGGCGGTGTTCGGCGCCGGCGTCATCTGCGTGAACAGGTCGATCGACAGGCCGCCGATGCCCAGCGAGATCGTGGTCCACAGGATCCACGCGAGCCAGAACAGGCCGAAGGTCATCGCCGCCAGCGAGGCCGCCAGCGCGTAGACGTTCATGCGCTTGCGCCGTGCCTGCAGGCGCTCGCGCACCTCGTTGGCATCGGCGTGGACGGCCGGGATCGACGAGGTCGACATGGTCGCTTGGCTGGTCGAATTCATTTCTTGCCCTCATTGCGCGACAGGCGCAGCAGCAGCAGTTTGGACAGCGCCAGCACCACGAAGGTGATGAAGAACAGGATCAGGCCGAGCTCCATCAGCGCGGCGGTATGCAGGCCGGGACCGGCCTCGGCGAACTCGTTCGCCAGCGCGGACGTGATGCTGTTGCCCGGCGAGAACAGCGAGGCGTTGTCCAGCAGGTTGGTGTTGCCGATCACGAAGGTGACCGCCATGGTCTCGCCCAGCGCGCGGCCCAGGCCGAGCATCACGCCGCCGATCACGCCGGCGCGGGTATAGGGCAGCACGACGCTCCACATCACCTCCCAGGTGGTGCAGCCCACGCCGTAGGCGGACTCCTTGAGCAGCACCGGGGTGACCTCGAACACGTCGCGCATCACCGAGGCGATGTACGGAATGATCATGATGGCCAGGATCACGCCCGCGCACAGCAGGCCGATGCCCAGCGGCGCGCCCTGGAACAGCGGCCCGATCAGCGGCAGTTGGCCCACCGTGGCGGCCAGCGGCTTCTGGAAGTATTCGCCGAACAGCGGCGCAAATACCAGCAGGCCCCACATGCCGTAGACGATCGACGGCACCGCGGCCAGCAGCTCGATCGCCGTGCCCAGCGGGCGGCGCAGCCATGCGGGCGAGAGCTCGGTCAGGAAGAGCGCGATGCCGAAGCTGACCGGCACCGCGATGATCAGCGCGATCAGCGAGGTCACCACCGTGCCGTAGATCGGCACCAGCGCGCCGTAGATATCCGCGGGGGGATCCCACTGCGCGGTCCACAGGAATTTGAAGCCGAAGGCCTGGATCGAAGGCCAGGCGCTGATGGCGAGCGAGACGATGATGCCGCCCAGCAGCATCAGCGTGATGATGGCGGCGCCGCGGGTCAGGCCACCGAACAGGATGTCACCGGTGCGGCCGGGTGCGCGTACGGCGGGAAGATCGGACGTGGTCGCCATGGCAGGGAGTATTCCGGTTTGCGCCCTTCTCCCGCATGCGGGAGAAGGGCTTGGGGAGAGGGCCGACTGCGCCCTCCCTTCGCATCGACAGACGATCAGTACAGGCCCTTGCCCGAGGCGTCCTTGATGCTGCTCTTCCAGGTCGCGCGGATCTGGTTGACGACCGACTCGGGCATCGGCACGTAGTCCAGTTCGCTCGCCATGCTGGCGCCGCTCTTGTAGGCCCAGTCGAAGAACTTCAGCACTTCCGCGCCCTGCGCCGGCTTTTCCTGGTTCTTGTGCACCAGGATGAAGGTCGCGCCGGCGATCGGCCAGGCGTCCTTGCCCTGCTGGTTGGTCAGGATCTGGTAGTACGACTTGCTCCAGTCGGCGCCGGCGGCGGCAGCCTTGAAGGCGTCGTCGCTCGGCTCGACGACCGCGCCCGCGACGTTCTTCATCTTCACGTGGGTCATCTTGTTCTGCTTGGCGTAGGCGTACTCGACATAGCCGATCGCGCCGTTCAGGCGCTGCACGAAGGCGGCCACGCCCTCGTTGCCCTTGCCGCCCGTGCCGCCGCCCGGCCAGTTGACCGAGGTGCCTTCGCCCACCGAGCTCTTCCAGTCAGCGCTGACCTTCGACAGGTAGTTGGTGAAGATGAAGGTGGTGCCCGAACCGTCGGCGCGGCGCACCGGCAGGATGTCCTGGCTCGGCAGCTTGGCGTTGGGGTTCAGCGCCTTGATGGCCGGATCGTCCCACTTCTTGATCTTGCCCAGGTAGATGTTGGCCAGCACTTCGCCGGTGATGGTCAGTTCGCCCGGCTTGATGCCTTGCAGGTTGACCACGGGCACCACGCCGCCGATCACCGTCGGGAACTGCACCAGGCCTTGCTTGGCCAGTTCCTCGTCCTTCAGCGGGGCGTCCGAGGCGCCGAAATCGACCGTCTTGGCGTTGATCTGCTTGATGCCGCCGGACGAGCCGATCGATTGATAGTTGACCTTGTTACCCGTAGCTTTTTGGTATGCGTCGGCCCACTTGGAATAGACGGGCGCCGGAAAAGAAGCGCCTGCACCGGTAATTTCTGCCGCGAATGCGGAGCCTGCTACCACCATCGAAACGATGCCCGCAACGGCAGTCTTGACCAGCTTCATATGTCCTCCAGAGAACATGGTTGGGAATGTCAGTTTTTTGACATCCCGAACTGTATGCGGCCTCTATGACAGTTCCATGACATCGCGAAAATTTCTCTGAAGAGACATTTAAGGCAAGCGAGGGGGCGTCGGCTGGGGGTAGCTGGAGCGGATGCGGGTGGCTGGGGTGGCTGGGAGGACCGCGGAGGTGACCGGGCGGTGGGTTGCTGGCGGTTGAGTGGGGGCTGGGGGCCAAAGGAAAACGCCCGGCCGAGGCCGGGCGTTCCATGGCGGCTGACTGCCTTGCGCCGTGTCAGGTCGCCAGCGCGTCGGCCAGCTTGCGGGCCGCCTGTTCGGCGGTCTCGGCCTGTTCGGCCTCGACCATCACCCGCACCACCGGCTCCGTGCCGGAGGCACGGATCAGCACCCGACCCTTGCCGGCCAGCGCCGGCTCGATCTCGGCGCGCGCGGCCTGCAGGCCGGCATGGTTCTGCCAGTCGAAGCCCTTCTGCACGCGCACATTGATCAGCGTCTGCGGGAACAGCGACACGCCGTCGAGCAGCTGGGCCAGCGTCTTGCCGCTGCGGCGCAGCGCCGCCAGCACCTGCAGGCCCGACACGATGCCGTCGCCCGTCGAGTGACGATCCAGGCACAACAAGTGGCCGGAGCCCTCGCCGCCCAGCGTCCAGCCGCGCTTGCCCAACTCTTCAAGCACGTAGCGGTCGCCGACCTTGGCCCGTACGAATTGGACGCCCTGGCGTTGCAGGGCCAGTTCGACCGCCATATTGGTCATCAGCGTGCCGACCACGCCGGGGACGCTTTGTCCGCAGGCGATGCGGTCCTGCACGATCGCGTACAGCAGCTCGTCGCCGTTGTAGAGCCGGCCGTCGGCGTCGACCACCTGCAGCCGGTCGGCGTCGCCGTCGAAGGCCAGGCCGAGGTCCGCACCCTGGGCCTTGACGGCCTCGACCAGCTTGTCGGGCGCGGTGGCGCCGTAGCCGTCATTGATGTTGCGGCCATTGGGCTGGTTGCCGATCGACACCACGTCGGCGCCCAGCTCGTGGAACACGTGCGGCGCGATGTGGTAGGCGGCGCCATGCGCGCAGTCGACCACCAGCTTCAGGCCGTGCAGGTCCCGGTCGTACGGGAAGGTGCTCTTGCAGAACTCGATGTAGCGGCCTGCCGCATCGTCGATCCGGCGGGCGCGGCCCAGCTGGTCGGACGGCACGCAATGCATCGGCGCCTCGAGCTCGGCCTCGATCGCCAGTTCGACCTCGTCGGGCAGCTTGTCGCCGGTGGCCGAGAAGAACTTGATGCCGTTGTCGTGATACGGATTGTGGCTGGCCGAAATGACCACACCAGCGGCCAGGCGCAGCGCGCGGGTCAGATAGGCGATGCCCGGCGTCGGCAGCGGACCGGTCAGCAGCACATGGACACCGGCCGCGGTAAAGCCCGCCTCCAGCGCGGCCTCCAGCATGTAGCCGGAAATCCGCGTGTCCTTGCCGATCAGCACCGTGGGCTTGCCCTGCGAGCTCGGCTGGCCAAGCGCCAGCACGCGTCCGGCCGCATAGCCGAGCCGCATCACGAAGTCCGGCGTGATCGGCGCCTCGCCGACCCTGCCGCGCACGCCATCGGTGCCGAAATATTTACGTGTCATCCGATCGTTCTCCCTGTTCTGATTCGGGTTCAGGTGTTTGCGTTGTGAGGGGGTTCGCGGTGTTGCGGCGATGCAGTGCCCGGACTCAGGCCGCGGCATCCACGCGCTGTTGCCGCACGGCCCACCAGGTCTTGATCGCATCGACCGACGCCTGCACATCGTGCACGCGCACGATATAGGCGCCGCGTTCGGCCGCGCACACAGCCGCGGCGATGCTGGCCGCGACGCGCTCCCGCGGCGGCCGTCCGCCAAGGATCGCGCCAAGCGTCGATTTGCGCGACAGCCCTGCCAGCAGCGGCAGGCCATCGACGGCCAGCTGCGGCAGTTCGCCGAGCAGGCGCAGATTATGATCCGCGGTCTTGCCGAAGCCAAAGCCCGGGTCGAGCACGATGCGGCTGTCGTCGATGCCGGCCGCGCGCAGCGCATCGACCCGCTCGCGCAGGAAACCGCGGACCTCTCCGACCACGTCGTCGTAGTGCGGGGCCTCCTGCATCGTCTGCGGGTCGCGCTGCATGTGCATCACGCATAGTCCCGCATTGCCCGCCTCGGCTGCCGCCACGGCCTCGAGCGCGCCCGGCATGCGCAGGCCCCAGATGTCGTTGATCAGGTCGGCGCCGGCCGCCAGCGCGGCGCGCATGGTCTCGGGCTTGTAGGTATCGATCGACAGCGGCTTGCCGCAGCCGCGCAGCGCCTCGACGACGGGCAGCACGCGCGCCAGCTCCTGCTCCAGCGGAAGCGACGCCGAGCCGGGCCGGCTCGATTCGCCGCCGATATCGATGATGTCCACGCCCTCGGCGATCATCTGCTCGGCATGCCGCAGCGCCGCGTCGCGGCTCGCATGCTGGCCGCCGTCGGAGAACGAGTCCGGCGTCACGTTGAGAATGCCCATGACCAGCGGGCGGCGGTCGCGTGCAAAGCGATAGCGCCCGCACTGGAAATACGAGGTCGACAAGTTGCGGTCCTGAATAAGCGGGGAAGGAATATGCGGGGACGTCGGGCGAGGCACGTGGCGCGGAAAGTCGGGACGAAAGCCGGGACCAAAGCCGGCACGACAGTCGGGACGAAAAAAGCCGGTGCCCTGGGGCACCGGCTTTGCGAGGCTCAGCGCGTGACGCGCAGCGCTGCCATCATCCTTTGACTGGACAGTCCCGGACGGTCCCGGATCAG
>NZ_JCBAJO010000419.1:0-1882 GCF_059772245.1 Cupriavidus sp. R6-3 | reverse complement strand
CTCCAGCTCCTCGAGCCGTGCGCGCGTGCGGGCGAGCACCTGCGACTGCACGTCGAATTCCTCGCGCGTGACAAGATCGAGCTTGGCAAAGCCCTGGGTCATCATGCTGCGGACGTTCTTCTCGATGTCCTTGGCGGGCGAATTGCGCAGGACCTCGCTGACCTTGCTCTGCAGGTCGTTGAAGAGATCGGTGGGTTTCATCGTTTCTCCTTCTGCACCGTGGGGGTGCATCGATCGGGGGCGGCGGGAGCGGCCGGATGGGCGCATCTGCACGGTATCGGTGCAGCGCGCGCCCGTGGCGGCGGCCGGCACCAGCCGGTGGCATGGGCGGATTATGGCCCGTGAAGCGCGCCGGGAAAAGCGGCTTCGCCCCGCCGGACACAGCATTTAACCCGGCGCGGCGCGCCCAGCCCCGTGTTGCGGGCTTTTCGAAGGCAGATGGAAACCGGCTTGCATACGAGGCGTTCAGCGTGCCGCCAGGGCAGTCCATGCGCGCCCGCGCCACGCCGGACCCTGGCATGGCAGTTGCAGTATCCGCCCTGACAGAGAAGTCCCGAGCCCAAGGAAAAGGAGAAGAAATCCATGAAGACGCTGGCCCTCGCCATCGGCGCGCTGACGCTGTGCGGTTCCGCCACCACCGCACTGGCGCAGAGCGCGCCCGCGACCGCCGAAGCGGCCTCGCCGCATACGTTCACGGCGAACGTGACGCTGGCCTCCGAATACCGCTACCGCGGGATCATGCAGACCAATCGCCGGCCGGCGATCCAGGGCGGCTTCGACTACAGCCATGCGAGCGGCTTCTACGCGGGCAACTGGAACTCGAGCATCAGCTGGCTGAACGACAGCAACGACGAGGTGTCGGCCCCGATCGAGATGGACTTCTACGCCGGCTTCAAGAACACCTTCGGCGACGGCAAGTGGAACTACGACGTCGGCGTGCTGCAGTACTACTACCCCGGCGACTATCCGGCCAACTTCACCCGCCCGTACACCACCGAGCTGTACGGGGGCATCGGCTACGGCCCGGTGTTCCTCAAGTATTCGTACGCGCCGACCAACCTGTTCGGCTTCTACGACAGCAAGAACAGCTGGTACGTCGACCTGTCGGCCAACGTGCCGCTCGAGTTCTGGGGCCTGACGCTGAACGCGCACGTCGGCTACCAGAAGGTGCAGAACGTGTCGGACGCCTCGTACACCGACTGGAAGCTCGGCCTGACCAAGGACCTGGGCAACGGTTTCTCGGCCGCGGTCTCGTATGTCGACACCAATGCCAAGCGCGGCGTCTACACCAACACCTCGGGCCGCTACATGGGCAAGGCCACGGTGGTTGCCACGCTCACCAAGACTTTCTAATTCACGGTCAGCACGAGCGGGCCCCGGCTGGAACTGGGCCGCGCTCTCAGGAGAACACGGATGAAACTGATCATCGCCGTCATCAAGCCGTTCAAGCTCGACGAAGTGCGTGAAGCGCTGTCGGACGTGGGCGTGTCCGGCATCACCGTCACCGAGGTCAAGGGCTTCGGCCGGCAGAAGGGCCATACCGAGCTGTACCGCGGCGCCGAATACATCGTCGACTTTCTGCCCAAGGTCAAGATCGAGGTGGCGGTGCCCGACGACGTGGTCGACCGCGCCATCGAGGCGATCGAGAAGTCGGCCCGCACCGGCAAGATCGGCGACGGCAAGATCTTCGTCGCACCGATCGAGCAGGTCATCCGGATCCGTACCGGGGAGACCGGCGGCGACGCCCTGTAACGGCACGCCGGACGCAAACACACACGCGATACAAGCCACAAGCGCGACAAAAGCGACAAGAGGGTATTCAGATGACTAGCTGGTTCAAACGATTCCTGACGGCCGGCGCGATGGCGCTGGCCCTGGGCAC